>NZ_JAGGPC010000021.1:0-167312 GCF_018614005.1 Streptomyces sp. ISL-99 | reverse complement strand
TAAACTCGACGATGACCGGCGACCCGTTCTCGTCCAGCCCGAGCGAGTCGATCCGGCCGCCGTGGACCGGCCCCGTCCCGTACTCGCTTGCCAGGAAACGGACCCCCAGCAACGTCTCCATGTGCGCCTCGACGAGGCCCTGCACATCCGCCTCGACCCCAGCAAGACGCGGCGTAACCTCGCTCACGCCGTTATTCGTCGTGTTCGTGCGGAACAACTTCAGGCCCGACACCTTCCCCTCCTCGATTCGGAGATCATCAACGCCGGGTGAGGGCAGGATTGTTTCCGCGAGGGTCTTCGGAAGTGCCTTCTAAACGCCTGGCCTCTTCAACGAAGAGCCTCCCTTCCATGAGCGTCGGCTCGGGGAACGGTCAGCCCGCCGATCGGCCGTGCTGAACATGGCCGCAGGCCGGCCCGGGAGCAGCGCTGCTCATCGAGCTGCCCCATACCACGTGGGTAGAACCGGTGAAAGCCCTGGAGCCCGCCGACGGGTTCCCCTCAAAACCTACGCAACCGCCTCGTGGATCACTCGACGACCATGTACCGGGAAGCGCGGCGGAGGACCTGGGGTCCTCTGGCCCGGCCCGCGTCTTCAAGCTCGGCCCCCCTCCCGGCTCTCCAGCGGCCGTCTATGACCGTGGCCGGGTGTTAGACACGGCAACCACCCCCGCTCGCGCGGGAAGCACTACGTCCGCAGGTTCAAATCCTGCTGCCCCGACGGTCCACCCCCCGCTCGCGCGGTGACTTCGGTCCCGGGGGCGGTCCACCCCCGCTCGCGCGGGAAGCACTCGTTCAAGCCGTCCGACCGTCACAGCGTGGACGGTCCACCCCCGCTCGCGCGGGAAGCACCTGTACGACCAAATTGAACGCCGTGGCGCCTACGGTCCACCCCCGCTCGCGCGGGAAGCACGCCGCCGACCGGCGAGCCGTGCTCAGCGGGTTCGGTCCACCCCCGCTCGCGCGGGAAGCACGGGGACTGTCAGCGGCTCGGTCTCGGTGCTCACGGTCCACCCCCGCTCGCGCGGGAAGCACCCCGGCATGCGGAACGCCGAGCGCGAGACCATCGGTCCACCCCCGCTCGCGCGGGAAGCACGGTTCGGGTTCGGTGGCCATGGGGTTACCTGCCGGTCCACCCCCGCTCGCGCGGGAAGCACGGGCCGGCGGCCGCTCGTGCTGTACCACTGGTCGGTCCACCCCCGCTCGCGCGGGAAGCACTCGATCAGCGCTGCCAGCACGTCGAGGCTGAGCGGTCCACCCCCGCTCGCGCGGGAAGCACGGGGGCCGCGCGAGCGCCGTGGAGCTGGCCCACGGTCCACCCCCGCTCGTGCGGGAAGCACTCTACAGAGCCCGCCAGGTCGGCTTTGAAGCTCGGTCCACCCCCGCTCGCGCGGGAAGCACGCGAGTCCAGTCCGGGGCCCGCTCCACCATGACGGTCCACCCCCGCTCGCGCGGGAAGCACGAATCGACCGGGCCGCTCCTTCTATCAGCCAACGGTCCACCCCCGCTCGCGCGGGAAGCACATCGCCAACCCGGTCGGGGTGGAGGGCTCCAGCGGTCCACCCCCGCTCGCGCGGGAAGCACCGCCATGACGCTCGTTGCGAGCGCGATGGACACGGTCCACCCCCGCTCGCGCGGGAAGCACCCTGTTCGCCCCACGGGCTGACAGTCCCACGGCGGTCCACCCCCGCTCGCGCGGGAAGCACGTGGTGAGGGCGTCCTCGGTGGAGCGGAGCAGCGGTCCACCCCCGCTCGCGCGGGAAGCACGCCGCGATAAGCGACACGCGCTCGATCTGCTGCGGTCCACCCCCGCTCGCGCGGGAAGCACGGCCCCGGGTTCACCGTCCGGCCAGCAGCGTCCGGTCCACCCCCGCTCGCGCGGGAAGCACCCGCGGGCCGTGGTCGTCACGTAGAACGACGCCGGTCCACCCCCGCTCGCGCGGGAAGCACTTTCGAGGACGCGAAGGACTTCATCGGCAAGGCGGTCCACCCCCGCTCGCGCGGGAAGCACGTCAGCGGCACGCCCTTCTGAATGACGAGGCTCGGTCCACCCCCGCTCGCGCGGGAAGCACGTGGACTCCGGCGCCCCGCCGTACATGTTCGCCGGTCCACCCCCGCTCGCGCGGGAAGCACTCCCCGCTCGTCGCCGCAGCGCTCGCCGCCTACGGTCCACCCCCGCTCGCGCGGGAAGCACGCTCGCTCATGTGGTCGACTCCTCGTTCGCCGCGGTCCACCCCCGCTCGCGCGGGAAGCACCGCAGGTCAGCACATCGCTTAACCTCGCGCACCGGTCCACCCCCGCTCGCGCGGGAAGCACAGGCGGTCGCGCAAGACAAGTCGAACGCCAAGCGGTCCACCCCCGCTCGCGCGGGAAGCACCGCCCCTCCCGAATCAGGGCCTCGGGGTTGTCCGGTCCACCCCCGCTCGCGCGGGAAGCACCGGTCCCGGACCCTGCGCCCCCACACTCCGAGCGGTCCACCCCCGCTCGCGCGGGAAGCACGTGCGGTTGGTCGGTCAGCGTGCGCGATTCGGCGGTCCACCCCCGCTCGCGCGGGAAGCACTTGCGCCGCGGCTTCGGAACGTCCCGAACCGCCGGTCCACCCCCGCTCGCGCGGGAAGCACACGGCAACCTCGGCGACCCGCACACGGTGAAGCGGTCCACCCCCGCTCGCGCGGGAAGCACATGCCGCCGAGCCGGTACGGAACGCCCTTGTACGGTCCACCCCCGCTCGCGCGGGAAGCACAGGGGCGTCGACTCGACAGCCGACACCCGCTGCGGTCCACCCCCGCTCGCGCGGGAAGCACGAGGGACTCCGTGACGCGATGGGCGTCCATTGCGGTCCACCCCCGCTCGCGCGGGAAGCACTCGATGCCGATGACGTTGACGAGGTAGGGCGGCGGTCCACCCCCGCTCGCGCGGGAAGCACCCTGGAGCGCCTGACGCCCCAGGTTTGCCTGGCGGTCCACCCCCGCTCGCGCGGGAAGCACGTGGTGCTGCGATGACTGCCACGATTCCCGAGCTGGTCCACCCCCGCTCGCGCGGGAAGCACGTGAGGATCGCCGGCTCGGGGGTGACGAGGAGCGGTCCACCCCCGCTCGCGCGGGAAGCACGCTTGTCGCCGCGGTGATCTACGCGTACAAGAAGGTCCACCCCCGCTCGCGCGGGAAGCACCCCTGTTCGGTTACTCGGCGGATGTGTCCGGCCGGTCCACCCCCGCTCGCGCGGGAAGCACTCCATCGGCTCCGCCTGCTCCTGCTGCTCCACCGGTCCACCCCCGCTCGCGCGGGAAGCACACCTCGTAGCCACGGCGCGCGGCGCGCATCGGCGGTCCACCCCCGCTCGCGCGGGAAGCACATCTGGAGGAATGCCAGCACGCGAGAGCGTCGCGGTCCACCCCCGCTCGCGCGGGAAGCACTACGTCTCGGCGAGCTTCCGCTCCGGGGGTAGCGGTCCACCCCCGCTCGCGCGGGAAGCACGCCGGTGAACAGGCCGGTGTTCGACAAGGGGACGGTCCACCCCCGCTCGCGCGGGAAGCACGCCTTCATCCACTCACGGGCAAAGGTGCCGAACGGTCCACCCCCGCTCGCGCGGGAAGCACGGGCACGTCGTTGGGGGTGCGGATCTCAAGGGCGGTCCACCCCCGCTCGCGCGGGAAGCACGCTACGGCCCCGGAGGGCGAGCGCAACCGGATCGGTCCACCCCCGCTCGCGCGGGAAGCACCGCAGCGTCGCCGCCTCGATCTTCGCCAGCGTCGGTCCACCCCCGCTCGCGCGGGAAGCACGTGCGCAGGACCTCGCGGTCCGTCAGGCGGTACGGTCCACCCCCGCTCGCGCGGGAAGCACACGTTGCGGATCTCGCCGCGTAGTTACCTGCGCGGTCCACCCCCGCTCGCGCGGGAAGCACGGACTGGTGGGCCAGGTGTTGGTGTTGAGCTTCGGTCCACCCCCGCTCGCGCGGGAAGCACGCCCACATGGCCCGCCACCGCGCCGAGCAAGTCGGTCCACCCCCGCTCGCGCGGGAAGCACCCCGGACAAGCTCTTTGCCATCGTTCGATCTCCGGTCCACCCCCGCTCGCGCGGGAAGCACGAGCTTTTGCCCCTCGTCGTCTTTCCAGCGGGCGGTCCACCCCCGCTCGCGCGGGAAGCACCCGGTGCCGTCAGGGTGGCGCTGGTCGCCGAACGGTCCACCCCCGCTCGCGCGGGAAGCACTTGGCGTGCTCGGTTGGTGGCCTGTTGAGGGCCGGTCCACCCCCGCTCGCGCGGGAAGCACGGCACAGTCATGTCCTGACCTGCTGGTTCCATCGGTCCACCCCCGCTCGCGCGGGAAGCACGGGAGTGGAGGGAGGGGCGGCGGGTGATCCAGCGGTCCACCCCCGCTCGCGCGGGAAGCACTCCAGATCGGCCCGCCGATACCCGGCAAGGTTCGGTCCACCCCCGCTCGCGCGGGAAGCACGAAGTCAGCCGGGCCGACTACCTCGCGCCCCTCGGTCCACCCCCGCTCGCGCGGGAAGCACATGAGCGTCGACATCCGCATGACCGGGCCGATCGGTCCACCCCCGCTCGCGCGGGAAGCACGACTCGCCGTGCGGCTTGCGGTCGTCGCGGACCGGTCCACCCCCGCTCGCGCGGGAAGCACGTGAAGGTCGCCGCCGTCACATCGGACGGCGACGGTCCACCCCCGCTCGCGCGGGAAGCACTTGCGCACCGGCTGGTCGTCCCCGCGGGTGCCCGGTCCACCCCCGCTCGCGCGGGAAGCACGCCGGGTCGCGGCCCAGGATCGCGCGGCGTGCCGGTCCACCCCCGCTCGCGCGGGAAGCACCAGTTCTTCGCGCGGTGCGTGCACCCGGCCAACGGTCCACCCCCGCTCGCGCGGGAAGCACCGGGAGCGGGCCCTAGTCAAGGACGCAGCCGTCGGTCCACCCCCGCTCGCGCGGGAAGCACCAGGTAGTTGTCGACGGTGAGCCGCTGGTGCTCGGTCCACCCCCGCTCGCGCGGGAAGCACGACTCGCCGTGCGGCTTGCGGTCGTCGCGGACCGGTCCACCCCCGCTCGCGCGGGAAGCACGAGACCCTGAACGACACCACCGCGGTGCGCGCCGGTCCACCCCCGCTCGCGCGGGAAGCACAGCCGCCGCCCGCCACCAGCTCCGCCTCCGGGCGGTCCACCCCCGCTCGCGCGGGAAGCACACTTCCTGACCTGCAACGTTCCAAGCCCTTTGCCATTTCTTGGGGTAGGCGCTGGACCTGCATCAACCCATATTGTCAGAAGCGTCTGCTTGAGTGCTCCCTTGCCGTAACAATGACGGAATGGTGCGATGGGGGCAGCATGGTTGATGTTCGGTTGCTGGCGAAGTCACGGGACTTGGAGGAGCCCTATCCCGTCATCGCACACCTGGTGGACACCGCCATGGTGTGCGGGGCGCTCTGGGATCAGACCTTGACCGCAGTGCAACGCGCGCGGATCGCTGAGGGGCTCCAGACGGAGGAGAAAGAAGCCCGGACGCTGGTCATGACCTGGGCCGGATTGCATGATCTTGGGAAGATCATGCCTCGGTTCCAGCGCATGATCACACGGGAGCGATCTGAACAGCGGGTTCTCTTGGGAGAGCCGTCCTTTGCCCATGACTGGTCCGTAGAGACGTCCAAGACGGTGCGTCACGAGTTTGCCACGAGCAGGGTCATTCCGCTCCACATGGCGGAACTCGGATACCCCTGCAAGGGTGGACCTGTAGCTGGCCTTCTGACGGCGCAGCTCGCTCAGATTCTTGGGGGGCACCACGGCAAGTACCCGACTGGGGTCGAGCCTGCCGATCTCGTCGACCCGCTCAGGAACATGCCGGACTTGGGAAAGGGCGCTTGGGCAGCTGAGAGACGAGCACATGTGACGGCTCTGCAGGACGTTCTTGGCGCTGCTCCCGCCACCTCCAGGAAGAAGCTTCCCGTCGAACTCGCCGTGCTCGTCACCGGCCTTGTGATCGTTTCCGACTGGGTAGCGAGCCAGGAGCACCTCATTGAGGCTCAGCAGGCCGCAGTGGGCAAAGACATGTCCCCTCTCAGGGAGCCCAGGGGCCAGCGTGCTCATGCCCGACGGATGGCCGCGGCCGCTCCGGTCCACATCCGCGACGCCGGACTCGGTCAGGCGCGCTTCGCGCCCCAGAGCTTCCGCGACATGTTCCCCGAGATCACCACGCCATACCCTCTCCAGGCCAGTGTCGAGGCCGGGCTCATGGACGCAGTGAGGGGGCCTGGCATTCTGCTCGTGACCGCTCCAACCGGCGAGGGCAAGACGGAGACCGCGCTCTACGCAGCTGCCCTCATGGGCGCCGCCTGCGGCAGCAGCGGGCTGTTTTTCGCGCTCCCTACCCAGGCCACCGCGAACCAGATGTACGAGCGGGTGAGCCGCTGGGCCAGGGCAAATCTTGTCCAGGACGCGGCGCTCACGCTGCTTCATGGGAACGCCGACCTCTACGCGTCCTATGCCGAGCCCGGCACAGCAGCACTAGTCGCCCCGCCGGAGTGGGACGAGGCCACCGAGCCCCGCGTTCTTTCCGAGCACGCGGATGAGCCCGGTACCGGGAGCGAGGCGGTCTCCGTGACCGCTGGCCGATGGTTGCGCTGTCGAGGCAGGGGCATTCTCTCACCGCTGGCTGTCGGCACCGTCGACCAAGCACTCATGGGCGTCCTCCCTCTGCGGTGGAACGCCCTGAGGCACCTCGGGCTCTCAGGAAAGACCGTGGTGATTGACGAGGCCCATGCCTACGACACCTTCACCCACGCGTTGCTCCTGCGGCTTCTGCACTGGCTCGGCGCACTGAAAGTACCGGTCGTTCTGCTGTCTGCGACGCTTACCGGCGAGAGCGCACGCGGCTTGTTGGCCGCGTATCTAGAGGGTGCCGGACACCATTCCGGATCGTACGAGCTTCCCCCGCCCGCCTATCCAGGGTGGATCTACGCGGATGCTCAGGATGCGAACTTCGTTGTTCCCGCCGAGCCGGTGGGCAGCGGACGGGAGCGCGAACTTCGCCTGGACGTACATCCGGTGAACCATTCGTACGCACCGGACGTGGAGGACGGCCGACTGGCCACGCTCCTTCGCCTGGTGGAGGGCGCGACCGCCGGCGGGGGCTGTGTGGCGGTCATCTGCACAACCGTTGCTGAATCTCAGCGCACGTACGAAGCCCTGCTCACCCATTACCGGGAACGCTTTACGAGCGCGTACGCGGGATGGGACGACCGCAATACGGCCGACGCGGCGAGCGAGGCTTCTGAGGCCGGTCCTCGACTGCGCCTCCTGCACTCGCGTTTCCCGAGCGACCGGCGCGGTGGGATCACCGCCGAGGCTGAGGGGTGGTTCGGGCGAAGCGACAAGGCCGGCGTACGCCGACCCCGGGGCGGGCGCGCCGCAGTTCTCGTCGCCACGCAGGTAATTGAACAATCGCTTGATTTTGATTTCGATCTCGTCATCAGCGATCTCGCCCCAATGGCGATGCTGCTTCAGCGGGCGGGCCGGGTATGGCGGCATGCCGTCAACAACGCCCTCCGACCGCCGTGGGCGTCAGCGCCGCGGCTGTCCGTACTCGCCCCGGTGGATGACAAGGGCAAACTCGCGGTCCCGGTCGAGTGGGGAGAGGTCTACTCGCCGTCACTGCTCCAGCGGACGCTGGAAACGCTGCTCGAACGGGGCCGGAATCCCGTCCGCGTGCCGGGTGACGTGCAGGGGCTCGTGGACAAGGTGTACGACTTGGAGTTCGCCTCGGCCGACCCCGACACCCTGTTGCGCCGAGACCTGGAGCGCATGGCGGGCGACATGGCGCACACCGGGATCGCGAAGCTGGTCATGCTGCCTCCGCCGCGCGACGTCGCAACTTTGCACACGCTGACGGACAGCGACGCCGACCCGGACCTGGTGGCCACCCGGCTCGGTGTGGAATCCGTTCCCGTCCTGCCGGTCTTCGTCAACGAGGAGGGGCGGTGGCTGGACGCAGAGGCCACCATCCCCCTGCCTGAGCGCGGCAGCGGCGCCAAGGGCCGTTTCACGCGCGCCGAAGTGCGGCGCCTGCTCGGTCTCGTCGCACCGCTGCCGCACGGCAAGTGGCGTGCGGCGTGCACGAAGGCCAGCGAACCCCCGAGAGCGTGGCGCACCGAACCGAGGCTGGGACGCGTCGTACTGATCCCGCTCCGGCTCTCGGGCCCCGGAACGCATGAGGCGGCCATGCTGGACGAGTACGAGATTTCCTACGCCCACGAGTTGGGGATGGTGCTCCGACGGAGGCTCGGGGCCTGAGAGGGAGCCCTGGGACGCACCTGTGGAGCCTGGCTGCACTTCTGAAGAAACGCTCACTCTTGTCAAGTGACCTACCGCAGCGCTGACTTGGCGCTACTCTGGCGGCGTCGCGGCGAAAGGGGCGGGTGAGCTGGCAGCCAGTCAGCTTGCCTTCTCGTTCCCTTTCTCCCAGCGGCGCAGGAGAAAGGTGTCGACTCCACAAGGCCCCGGCGTCGTCGCGGGCCCACCCTCACAAGGAACCTGAAGGCGGACCCGCCCCCGCTCTCGCGGGAAAGAGACGAGCACCAGGTTTCTCTGAACACACGGTCACTCGGACCACCTCCGCGCGGGCGGAGACCCGGCTCACAGCCAGGTTCCCAGCGTACGACTACCCGCCCACGCCCCGCTTCCCGCATCCGCCTTCCAAAACCTGAGGTACTCCACTCCCATGCCTCACCCCGTTCACCGGCACCCCTCGACCGACTTCTACGATCTCCGCACACGCCCCTGGGTGCCCGTGATCTCGGGTGACCGTACCCAGTCCGTAGGTCTGTGTGAACTCTTCCTACGAGCACACGAGTTCACCGCTCTCGGCGTCGCTCTCCCTCCCGCCGCCTCCGGCCTCCACCGCATCCTGTGCGCGATGGCCGCCCGCATCACCGGTCTCGACACGGCCACAGGCGGCGACGAATGGCAGGAGCGGCGCTATGAACTACTGGACAGGGCGGAAGGCTTCGCACCCGGATGCGTGCGGGCATACTTCAACCAGCACGCCGACGGCCTACGGCTCCACGACCCCGCGCGCCCTTTCCTCCAGGATCCGCGACTGGCCGAGGAGTGCCCGTCTTCCTCTGGAGTGAACAAACTGGTTCTAGCCAGACCAGCCGGCAACAACCAGGTCTTCTTCGGTCACTTCACGGATGACGAACAGGTCGCGCTCCCCTCGGGGGAGGCCGTCCTGCATCTGATCGCCCAGCTCTATTACGGCCCCTCCGGCCAGTGCACACCGCGCACGGTGGACGGTGAACGCTTTGGGAACACGATGGCCGGCCCGCTTCGCCGGGTCCTGTCGACACACCCCGTGGGACCCACCCTCTTCGACTCCCTGCTCATGGGCATCCCCGAGCCGGCTGCCTGGCCCTCGCCGTCCCCGGATTGCCTGCCGGACGGGTGCCCTTGGGAGCGGGAGACGCTGCCCGCTCCCCGCGTCCTCCCCCTTCCTCCCGCCGGTCCGCTCTCTCTTCTCACCGAGCAGTATCAGCACGCTGTCCTGCTCAAGCCCGGCCCCACGGGGAACGAGGTCGTCGACGCCACGATCACCTGGGCACTGCGAGTGAACCGTCCCGCCGTACGTGATCCCTATCTGATCTGGGACACGCTCAAGGACGGCACACCTCGCCCCCGGGACGCCAAGGCCGAACGGGCCCTGTGGCGTGATCTCGATGCCCTCGTGCTCATGAAGCGGGCGGACGGCGGGCGCAGACCGCACATCTTCGACGGGCTGAGCGGCTGGCTCCCGGAGCCCGTCGCCGAACGACTGCGCGTCACGGCCTTCGGATTCGACCAGGACGGTCAGACCCGCGACCGTACCTACTTCAGCGCCATCACTCCTCCACTGTTCTCGCTCCTGACCGCTCCCGGCTCCGAGCAGGACAACGCACTCGCCCTCGGCGTGCGGGAGGGCCGCGAAGCCGCGGAGAAGGCGGCCTGGCACCTCTCGACCGCCTTGCGCAGTGCGTGGCGCTCGTACACGACGCCCTTCGCCGACGAGGCACGCCCCGACACGGGAGGCGGCAGAGCGTCCGGCACAGCACCCGCATCGAATGCGGGCGCCGGCGGTGGCGGGAGCAAGAAGTCCAAGCACCCGGGCCCTTGGCCGGAAGCCGCCCTGACCGCGTACTGGCCTGCCGCCGAGGAACGCTTCTGGGACCTGCTGCACTCGGCCGACTTCAGTGATTCACTCCGCGTGTTCGGAACACTGGCACTGGAAATTTACGACCGGACGACCGCCCCAGTAGCGTCCAGTCCGCGTGGTGCCAAGGCCCGGGAACACGCCCGCGGTCTCGTTCGCAGCCTGCTGGAGAAGCGGCGCGACACGGCGCACCCCACCGGCCAGAACTGAGCCGCGCCGCCCAGCCTCGTCCCGTCATCCGGCGCAGTCCCGGCAGGCACTGGTCTTTCCCAAATAGGAAGAAGACATCCATGAGCACTCAGGCACCGTCGCCACGTACGGACACGGAGCCGCCCCCGGCCAACGATCAGCTGTCACCGGGCGGCAGCCCCAGGCTCAAGGAGTACGACGAGTTCGTCAAGGCGGTGCGCGACGCCTGCGGCGCGCCTGGCACACAGCAGGCCCTACGTCGGGCCCTGGGCCGGGACCCTGAGGAAGTGCCGGCCCGCACCCATGCCGCTCTCATGCGTCCGGGGCTTCTCCCCTACGGCGTGCGAGGAGCACGGCGCCGCGCCTACTACACGGTGGCTGCGCTCATCGCCGCCAGGCCCTCAGCGGAACGTCTCGCGGCGCAGGAGTCAGAGGGCGAGGCGGCCCAGATCACGGAGACCGCGACCGATACGCGGCGGGCCGCCGACGAGCCCGCCACCGGGAAGCCGCCCGCGCAGCACGCCGGGGACGTACCCGCCTCGGGCATGTCTCATCAGGGCCGACGGAAGAACCTCGGTGAGAGCCTCGCCCTGGCAGTCGCCCGTCAGGGGGAAGGCATCAAGGCAAACGGCGCGGAGTCACGCCTCCACCTCATGGTCCGCCAAGACAGCGACGGGCTGCATCGGATGCTCCCGGGCGTCCTGCGCTTGCTCGGTTCCGCCGGAGTTCCCGTCGACTACAGCCGACTGCTCAACGACCTTCTGCGCTGGGAACGTTGGCAAGAAGACGTCGTCGTCGAGTGGCTGGAGAGCTACTACCGGACCCTGCGCCGCGCCCAGGAATCAAACAACTGACCACTCCCCCGGCAAGCCAGGGGCGACATGTACGTGCTGGCCGGCCACTACAGGCCCACCGGCACACGGGCGCCTGCTCAAAGTACCGCGCCCGCACCGACCGCCCCTCCCACCAGCCCTACTGCTCGACCCACCACACTGCCCCACCCCGGCCACTCCCACGAACGGAAGAACCACATGCCCGAGCCGACCTCCCGGACGACGATTGACTCCCGGCAGACGCCCCGCTTCCTCGACCTGCACGTGTTGCAGACCCTGCCCTTCAGTAACGTCAACCGAGATGATCTCGGTTCACCGAAGACCGTCATGTTCGGTGGTACGACACGCACCAGGGTCTCCAGCCAGGCGTGGAAGCGCCCCACCCGGCAAGCCGCCGAGGCGAGCATCGGCGAGCGAGCTCTGCGCACCCGGCGTCTGCCGCAGCAGGTCGCCCACCTGCTGCGCGAGGACAAGGGCTGGCCCGCGGAGCTCGCCGAGCTCGCCGGCGCCCAGATCATCCGGTCCGCCGAGACGAAACTCGCCCTGGACGACGGCGACCGGACCACGGCGTCTCTCCTTTTCCTCCCCGACTCGGCCGCAGGCGTCCTCGCCGCCCTGGCGGAGGAGCACCGCCCCGCGCTGGAAAAGGCTCTGGGGAACAAGGCCGCCGAGAAGAAGCCGCTACTGCCCAAGGACCGGGTGCATGAGGTACTGCGCTCCCGCAACGGCTCCATCGCGTTGTTCGGGCGGATGCTCGCGGAGATCCCCGGGGCAGGGGTCGACGGAGCGGTACAAGTGGCGCACGCCTTCACCACACACAGCACCTCTGTCCAGGCGGACTTCTTCACCGCGGTGGACGACGCCGAGCAGTGGGCGACCGATGCGGGCAGCGGTCACATGAACACCGGCGAATACAGCAGCGGCGTGTTCTACCGTTACGCGACCCTCGACCTCGACGACCTGACCCGCAACGTCCCCGAGCCGGCGACCGCCCGTATCCTCGCCGAAGCCTTCGCCACGGCCTTCCTGAACAGCCTTCCCTCTGCGAAGAAGACCTCCACGGCGCCACACACCGTGCCCGACCTCGTCCACATCGCCGTACGCGCCGACCGTCCTGTCTCCTTCGCCGCCGCCTTCGAGGAGCCCGTCCGCGCTACGACCGAAGGCTGGGCGGGGCCCTCACGGACCGCCCTCAGCGAGTACGCGTTCCGGGTCGAAAAGCTGCTGGGGAGCTCCGGAATCGTCCACAGCGCGCATGCGGGAGTGATGGCCAAACCCCTGGAGGGGCTGGGCGAGCAGGCCGACTCGTACGCAGGATTGGTCAGCGACGCACTCGCCCGGATCTACCCCGAGCCCGGAGCTGCAGCCGAGCGGGAGCAGTCGTGAACAACGGCTTCCTCCTCCAGCTCGGCGGACCCCTCCAGTCCTGGGGTGAGCACAGCGCCTTCAACGACCGGGACACCATGGCGTATCCAACACGCTCAGGGCTGATCGGCATGCTCGCCTCGGCTCGCGGCATTCCAAGGGCGGAGGCCGTCGACGGCCCTCCCGACTCGACGCCGACCGCCTTCGCCTCCTTGCGCGCACTACGCTTCACCGTTCGAGTGGACCGGCCTGGCACCCGCCTGCGGGACTTCCACACAGTGGGAGGCGGATATCCGGCGCACCGCACCCTTCCCACTGCCAAAGGGGGCCGCCGCAAGGCCGAAGCCGCCACTCTCGTCTCCCACCGCCACTACCTCGCGGACGCCTTCTTCACCGTGGCGGTGACGGCAGCACCAGGAGCGGCCGATGATCTGCTGGCGACGTGCGCCGAAGCACTGGCCCATCCTCGCTGGCCCCTCCATATGGGGCGCCGTTCCTGCCCGCCTGGCGCTTCACTGTTGCTGCGCGCCGAGTCCGCGGATCCACTGGCCGAACTCTGTGCCGTTCCGCTGGCCAGAAAGCTCCCGGCAGGCACCCGAGGAGGGCCGACGGCAACCTCCCCGGCTGCTCAAGTCTCGGTTGGGTTCGTGTCCGACACCCCCTTTCCCTCGAACGGCTCCTGGGGAAGCGGCTCCTCCTCGGTGTCAACAACCCTCAACGACGAGCCGGTTCGGCTCACCGCACGCGACCGCATCCACCGCGCCCGCCCGGTGTACACCGCGCACCGCATGCTGCCCGCCCAGAACTGCAAGGGGTACGGCGCCGCGTACTTGCGGGCACTTGACGAGTACCTCAACCCCGCCTCACCCGACTTGCCCGTCACACCCGTCATGCCCGTCATGCCCGAAGGGAAGCGCTCATGACCACCGGCCTCTCCCCCGTACCGGAGGCAGAGGGCGCGGCACACGCTCACGCCTGGCTGCTCCGCCTGCTGCTGGACCCGGGACACCGGGAGGTGCAGCGCGACCTCCGTGACGCCTCGGCTCTGCACCGGCGCGTCATGTCCCTGGTACCGGACGGTCTCGGCGAGGCGCCCCGCGCACGCGCCGGTGCGCTCTTCCGGCTGGACACGGACGGTGTCGGGCCCACCGTCCTGCTTGTCCAGAGCCGTCTGGCCCCCGACCCCAGCCGTCTCCCCGCGGGCTATTCGCGGTCCGCCGCCGTCAAGGACATGAGGCCCATGTTCGAGGCGCTCCGCCCCGGCCTCGCCATCCGCTACCGGTTGCTCGCCAACACCGTGCGCCGCTGCGGGCCCAACAGCACAGCCGGCAAGTGGAAGCAGGTCGTTCCCCTGCACGGTGAGGAGGCCGACCAGTGGTGGGCCACGCGCGCAGAAGCAGCCGGCCTCAACCTCCACACGCTGCTTCCCTCTCCCTCCGACGGACTCACCTCACGGCACCTTCCCAAAGGCACCACGCCACCCGACGGCAAACAGGCCCCCCGGCGCATCCCACGCGCGACGACCCTGTTCGAGGGGTCGGCCACCGTGCGAGACCCGGAGGCACTGCGCCACGCACTCCTCCACGGTGTCGGGCGCAGCAAGTCTTACGGCTGCGGGCTGTTGAGTCTCGCCCCGAACCAGGTCTAGGAGGCCGGCATGTCCGCAGCCAACGGCGTTGTGGCCACCCCCGGCGAGGGAAAGGACAAGGGCACACCCGCGAACCCCAAAAAGCAGTCGGCATACCGGCCCGGCTCGGCGCGCGCCCGCATCGCCAAGCCCACACTCGCCATGCTGCCGCGCGTGGGGGACTCACTGTCCTTCCTGTACGCGGACATCGTGCGCATCGTCCAGGACGACACCGGAGTCTGCGCCGAGACCACCTCAGCAGAAGGGGAGATCACGCGCGTATACCTTCCTACGTCAGCGCTCTCCTGCCTCCTGCTCGGCCCCGGTACTTCCATCACGCAACCCGCGATGGCCACGTTCGCCCGGCACGGAACCACGGTGGTATGCACCGGATCCGGCGGCGTCCGCTGCTACTCGGCGACCACGTCGGATGCCCTGACGACGCGGTGGCTGGAACACCAGGTACATCAATGGAGCGACCCTGAACGGCGCCTCTCGGTCGCCAGGCAGATGTATCTTTCACGCTTCGACATGGCCGTACCCCCCACCACGAAAGTGGAACAACTGCGCGGCCTTGAGGGACAACGCGTCAAAGCCCTGTACAAGGCACTCGCACAGCAGCATCGCATCGGCCGCTTCCGGCGCAACTACGACCCAGCCGCCTGGTCCGAGCAAGACCCGGTCAACCTGGCTCTCTCCTCCGCGAACACCTGCCTCTACGGCATCGTGCACGCCGCCCTGACCGCGCTCGGCTGCTCACCCGCACTGGGCTTTGTGCACCAGGGAAAGCAGCTCGCCTTTGTGTACGACATTGCCGATCTCTACAAGGCCGAGCTGACCATCCCCTTGGCTTTCTCCCTGCACGACTCCCCCTACCCGGAGGCGATGGCAAGACGCGGCTTCCGCGAAGAGCTACGCCTCTACAAGCTGCTCCCGCGCATCGTGCGCGACGTGCAGTCCCTCCTCGCCCCCGCCGAGGTGGAACCGCTGCCGGACGGCCACGCAGTGGCCATGGTCAGTCTCTGGGATCCCGAAGTGGGTTCAGTTCCCGCAGGCACGAACTACGCGAACCTCGCCACAGACAGTCAGAGCGAGCCTGATACAGACGACGATACGACGTAGGACAGCGAGCCTCGCCCACAGCCCACGCCCCCACCACTGAAGCCGAAGCCGGTGAAAGATGCCCTCAATGACCGTCCTTCACACCACGGCCGTCCCGGAACATGTCCGCGGAGCCCTCACCCGCTGGCTGATCGAACCAACGCCCGGCATGTATGTCGGAACCCTGTCCGCCCGCGTGCGCGAAGCCTTATGGGCGGTAGTGAGCGACTCCCTCACAGACGGCGCCGCAGTCCTGATCTACCCGGACTCCAACGAACAGGGGTTCACGCTCAAAACAGCGGGAGAACGCCGCCGCATCCCTGTCGATTTCGACGGTATTACCCTTATCGCCTTCCGCCCAGAGGAATACCAAGAAACGGCAAACCCTTCGTAGAAGCCCAGGTCGCGAAGGGGTGTTCCCGCGCGAGCGGGGGTGGACCGGAAAAAACCGCATGAGGAACCAGCACGACGACGGTGTTCCCGCGCGAGCGGGGGTGGACCGACATAGCCCTGGAACTCCAGGAGCACCTACTGGGTGTTCCCGCGCGAGCGGGGGTGGACCGTGGTCGTGCTTCCCGTCCGGGTGTTCCACGGGGGTGTTCCCGCGCGAGCGGGGGTGGACCGTCGAGGGGCATGACGGCAGCGTCGGCGAACGTGGTGTTCCCGCGCGAGCGGGGGTGGACCGGTGGAGCTGGCGGTGCTGCTGCGCCTGGTCGAGGTGTTCCCGCGCGAGCGGGGGTGGACCGCGGGCGCGGGAGGAGTTCGCGCATGCCTTGTCGGTGTTCCCGCGCGAGCGGGGGTGGACCGGCCGCGGTCGCCCGGGTGCTGGGCTCGCGGGCGGTGTTCCCGCGCGAGCGGGGGTGGACCGGACAAACGCCGGATCCTGGGCGGCACGTTCGTGGTGTTCCCGCGCGAGCGGGGGTGGACCGCAGTGTCCTTCGGGGGCCATCAGGGCGGCGGCGGTGTTCCCGCGCGAGCGGGGGTGGACCGTCGAACTTCCCCTCGCGGAACCGTGGCACTGCGGTGTTCCCGCGCGAGCGGGGGTGGACCGTCCACCCATGGCACGTGGCCACGGCCGGATCCCCGAGTCCGGTGTTCCCGCGCGAGCGGGGGTGGACCTGCGCGAGCGGGGGTGGACCGACCACCGTACTGCGCTGGGCGATCGTCCAGGGGGTGTTCCCGCGCGAGCGGGGGTGGACCGGACGGCGAGGTTCCAGTGAGCGCCCAGCGGATGGTGTTCCCGCGCGAGCGGGGGTGGACCGGCCACAGGTACCCCGCACCCCCGCGACACCGAGGTGTTCCCGCGCGAGCGGGGGTGGACCGATCACGACCCGCGTGAACATCATGCTCCGCGAGGTGTTCCCGCGCGAGCGGGGGTGGACCGCCTGCGAACTCCCCACACGGCGGCCGCCGCCCGGTGTTCCCGCGCGAGCGGGGGTGGACCGGCCGGGCAGCCGGGATGACCGCCGACGACCACGGTGTTCCCGCGCGAGCGGGGGTGGACCGCTGCCGGAGGAGCGGAGACGCCCCCCACCATGGGTGTTCCCGCGCGAGCGGGGGTGGACCGTCGGCGAAAAGTTCGCGGGCGATGACGTGAGAGGTGTTCCCGCGCGAGCGGGGGTGGACCGACCGGATTCAGCGCAGCGGCCGAGGCCGCGAAGGTGTTCCCGCGCGAGCGGGGGTGGACCGCCGCCGCCAGAAGCGGCCTCGGCGCCGACACGGGTGTTCCCGCGCGAGCGGGGGTGGACCGCGCGCCCGCATCGACGTCGACACCTCGGGCGCGGTGTTCCCGCGCGAGCGGGGGTGGACCGTCCTGGGACAGGCTGGTGATGCGCTGGTCCGTGGTGTTCCCGCGCGAGCGGGGGTGGACCGCCGCTGCAGCTGCCGCGAAGCAGCTGGCTGACGGTGTTCCCGCGCGAGCGGGGGTGGACCGCAACGATGCCCCACTCGTCCGCACCGAGGGAGGGTGTTCCCGCGCGAGCGGGGGTGGACCGCGCGACATGGGCCGCTACCGGCAGCAGTACGTGGTGTTCCCGCGCGAGCGGGGGTGGACCGATGCTCGCCAACAACGGCGTCGGGGGCCCCGTGGTGTTCCCGCGCGAGCGGGGGTGGACCGCGATGGACGGGCCCCGACGGCGGCCCGACAGGGGTGTTCCCGCGCGAGCGGGGGTGGACCCTGCTGATCCGCCTGGGCGAGATAGGCGAACACGGTGTTCCCGCGCGAGCGGGGGTGGACCGGCGGCTCGGGCGCGTGCGGCCTGGTCCCGGATGGTGTTCCCGCGCGAGCGGGGGTGGACCGGCCCGCGCCATGCTCGGTGAGGAGCAGTACGAGGTGTTCCCGCGCGAGCGGGGGGACCGCGCGTGCCGTAGGGGCCGTTGACCGGCTTCAGAGTGTTCCCGCGCGAGCGGGGGTGGACCGTTCGCACTGTGGGTCCTCGCCGGGTACACCGCGGTGTTCCCGCGCGAGCGGGGTGGACCGTCGTCGCCGTCGATGGGGTGGGTCTCGGCCGTGGTGTTCCCGCGCGAGCGGGGGTGGACCGCTGGTGGAGCGCTCCTCCCGCCTGTCCTCGGCGGTTTTCCCGCGCGGGCGGGGGTGGACCGGTGCGGCGTCAGTCCACCAGCACGGACACCGGCGTGTTCCCGCGCGAGCGGGGGGACCGCCCTCGGTGCTTTGCCGAACACACCGCGCAGCTTCCCGGCGAAGTCGCCCTTCCGATACGGTGCGTAGCCCCCAGCCTTGCCGGGAGGGCGCCTGTCACCAGCGGTGATACCCCTCAAGTGCGGCCCTCCCTGGGGAGAATCTGGGGAGAATGAAGCCCCGCTGGGGAGCGCCTGGGGAGAATCGACCGCGTAAACGGACAGTCCGGTGAAAGCATGGGAAAGACTTATCGCAGCAGGTCACAGCGCCTCACCGACTGATTTCCGCAGGTCAGCCCCACGGGGGCGACGACTTCAAGAAGATCTCGTCGTGGGCCGCCATCCTGTTTGCACCCACACTCGTGGGAACCATCTACGGCATGAACTTCGACCACATGCCGGAGCTGCACTGGGCGTCCGGCTACCCCTTCGCGATCCTGCTGATGGCGGTGGTGTGTACGAGCCTGTACGTAATCTTCAAGAAGCGCGACTGGCTGTAGGCAGCACGGCGGATGCGCTGATCGACTTCACAGCAGCGAACACTCCCAGAGGTCTGTTCCGATGCCCGGGGGGAATCTGGGGAGAATGCGCCGCGCTGGGGAGCGGGCCATCGTTCCCCTCACCTGCTGTTCCGCACCTCTCGCACGGCTCGATTCGTACCGCCCCGCCGCCGCAGCCCGTCACTAAGAGTGTCTGCCAACCCCGTATGGCAGCCGCCTCAGATGCTGTCGACTGCTTCACCGGGCACCACACACACCCGGGAAGGCCGATGGGAACCGAAACCGCACCCGCTGCGCGGTCGCCAGTGGCCACACCTCCCGTTGCGGAGGCGCCGTCGCGGCCTCAGGGTGGGGGCCGGCGTCGGCACGGCGATCGGGACCTCGCACAGCAACTGCACGTTGTCCGCCGTGTGCGTACCGCCCTCCGCCCACCGGACTAGTGACCTGAGTCGGAGATTCATCGTTGGTTGGGTATGAGTCGTCCGGGTCCGAAGATTCCGCCGTTGTCGGTGACCGATGCCCAACGGGCTGTGCTGGAGGGCTGGGTGCGTCGCCGTACGACAGCCCAGGCTTTGGCTCAGCGGTCGCGGATCGTGCTGGAGTGCGCCGAGGGACACTCCAGCATGAGGTGTCACGTCGGCTGCATGTCACTGCGGACACGGTCCGCACCTGGCGGCGGCGTTTCCTCGAACGTGGCTTGGAGGGCCTGTCCGACGAACCCAGGCCCGGTGTCCCACGGAAGATCACCGACGCCGATGTCGAGCGGGTCATCGTCAAGACGCTGGAGGAGAAACCGAAGAACGCGGCACACTGGTCGACCAGGTCCATGGCGGCGGCCACGGGCATGTCGCAGTCCGCGGTCTCGCGGATCTGGCGGGCGTTCGCCCTGGCCCCGCACCGGTCACAGACGTTCAAGCTGTCCACGGACCCGTTGTTCATCGACAAGGTCCGTGACGTCGTGGGTCTCTACCTCGACCCGCCGGAGAAGGCCCTGGTGCTCTGCGTGGACGAGAAGTCGCAGATACAGGCCCTGGACCGGTCCCAGCCCGTCCTGCCGATGGTGCCCGGCATCCCCGAACGCCGAAGCCACGACTACATACGCGTCGGCACCACCACCCTGTTTGCCGCTCTGGAAGTCGCCACCGGCAAAGTGATCGGCTCTCTCCACCGCAGGCACCGGGCTGTCGAGTTCAAGAAGTTCCTCGCCAAGCTCGACAGGGAAGTCCCCGCCGACCTCGACGTGCACCTCATCCTCGACAACTACGTCACCCACAAGACACCCGCCATCAAGCAGTGGCTGCTGGCCCACCCACGCTTCCATCTGCACTTCACGCCGACCAGTTCGTCGTGGCTGAACCTGGTGGAGCGGTGGTTCGCCGAGCTCACACAGAAGAAACTCAAGCGAGGTGTCCACCGCTCCGTCCAAGCCCTCGAACGCGACATCCGAACCTGGCTCGCCGACTGGAACGACCACCCACGGCCCTTCATCTGGACCAAGACCGCCGACGAGATCCTCGACAAAGTCGCCGCCTACTGCCGACGAATCTCTGACTCAGGTCACTAGGCCGTTTCCTTCGGATCACCGTGCGGACCAGATGAAGGTGCCGACAGGCGGAGTCCGGAGGGGGCCCGTCGGAGGCCATTTGTGACCTCCCTACAAGGCACAGGCGTGATTTCCGGTGTAGGTGCCGCTCGTGAGCGGCTGCGTGTCCTGGCGAAAATGATCATGATCGGTGGTCAGGCCGGTCAGGACATTGAGTACGGGGGAAGTACATGCACAGCGGATACTCGGTCTTCGCCGGGACGATGGCCGACCTCACATACCCACAGGTGGAGGCGGCGGCCGCCGCGGGCACATGCGTCCTGCTGCCTACAGGTGTCATCGAGCAGCACGGCCCCCATCTGCCGCTGGGCACCGACGCCTACGGCGCCTACCAGCTGTGCCGGATGGTGAAGGACGAGCTCGACCGGCACCAGGTACCGGCGCTGATTGCTCCGCCTGTGTTTTGGGGCGTCAATCAGGTTTCCGGTGCCTTTGCCGGGACGTTCCGCACACGCCCGGAGACTGCGGCCGCATTGCACTTCGACATCATGGAATCGCTCGCCACAGACGGGTTCCGGCACATCTTCGTAATCAACCATCAGGGCGACATCGCTCACAATCGGATGCTCCTTGACGTCGTGACAGCCCGACGCGAGGAGGGCAGCACGGGAGTCGTCCTCATCGAGCCCGACTTCATCGCTGACCGGCTGGGCGAGGCGGCGAAGACACCCGCTCTGGCCACGTTCGCCATGCAGCCGCTGTTCGAGGGCCTGGAACTGACCGGTGAACTCGGTGTCCATGCCGAAGAGATCGAGAGCGCGCTGATGATGCGCTGGTTCCCTGAGCTCGTCGATTACGATGCCATGACCCAACTTCAGCCGACGGGTCTCGGGCCGGCGGACCTGGCTGAATGGCGAAAAGGCGGCGAACACGCCCGCAGAGTGACGCCGCAGGGCTACTTTGGCGCACCCAGCCCCCGCGACCCGTTCCTATGGCGCTTCTACCAGCGCATGGCCCATGCCATGGCCAATACCGTGACCAGCTCGCTCACCGCTCAAGCAAGGGGCGTGCAGGACGCTGCTTTGGGATCACCTCGCTGACCAGATGAAAATGGCACCGATGTGGAGCCCAGCAAGGTAGACGGTCGCGGCCTTGTCGTAGCGAGTGGCCAGGTTTGTACGCCTCACGATCGAAGCATGGTGGCCTGGTGGCCTGCCGCCCTTCGAGCCGAGTCGTTTGCGGTTGGCGGCCTGGTCTGCAGGCTGCGGGATCACCGCCCGGATCCCACGCCGACGCAGGTGGCGGCGGATCGCGCGGGACGAGTACGCCTTGTCCGCCAGGACCACATCCGGCGTCGTCCTCGGCCTGCCGACCTGCCTGGGGTAACCGATCTGCCGCGCAGCCCTGCCGGGACCGGCAGGGCTGCGCTCACCGTGGCCACCACCTCCGCCGGGGCCGGCGAAGGAAGAGGAGACAGCATGAAGATCGCAGTTCGAGTTGCTGTTCAACGCGACGGCCGGCGGCGCCTCACTCGACGCGCTGAACACCGCGGGCGCCCATCACCTTGCCGGCAAGGTCCTCATCGACACCGCCACCCCGAACGACTTCACCACCCCCGTCGCCCACCCCATGCCCTCACCCTGACCAGGGGTACCCGCATCCATCCTCGACCCCGTCAACACCGACAGCCTCGGCGAGCAGATCCAGCGCGCCTTCCCCGACACCAAGGTCGTCACCGACCACCCCCTCTTCCTCAGCGGCAACGACACCCACGCGAAGAAACAGGCCACCGAGCTCCTGACCGCCTACGGCTGGTCGGACATCATCGACCTGGGCGACATCACCACCGCCCCCGCCACCGAGATGATCCAGCCCCTCTACCTCAGCCTCGTCCGCGTCCTGGGCAACGAGCACTTCAACATCAAGGTCGTCCGCTGACCTCTGGCAGACACCGGCGCACCGACAAGGAACCCGCCAGCCCGGCAACGCCCGGAGGCAGGACGCTGCACGGACCCGCCACTCTCCTTCTTCCGCCATCCTTGCTTCTGGAGCCGCCTCATGACCTCCTTCCGCCGCCGTGTAACCGCGGCCGAGCGCCGCGCCCGCCTCGGGAGCCGGCACCTGCTGGCCGCCTCAGCGCGGGTGAAGACACCGCAGGAGGTCACCGACGCACTCATCGGCCTGCACGCCACCGACCCGGCAACCGTGTTCCTGGCCGCCGCCGCCCGCATGACCGAACCGGACGCCGCGACGGTGGAAGGGGCCCTGTACGAGGAACGGACCCTGGCGCGCATACGGTGCATGCGCCGCACGATGTTCGTCATCCCCGCCCACCTCGCGCCCGCTATCCAGACGGCAACCGGCAAGGACACCTACCGCGACCGCGCCGCCGCCATCGACCGACTCCACCAGGCCGCCGGCTGGGACGAGCACCGCTACACCGCGGCCGAGAACGCCGCCCTGGCCGTCCTCGCCTCGCGGGGCGAGGTGACCGCCGCCGAACTCGCGGACGCCGTCCCCGCCCTGCGCGAGCAGATCGTCACCTTCCCCGGCAAGCCCTACGAGTCCCGCCAGCGCGTCTGCGCCACCGTCCTGGGCTCCCTCGCCGCCGAGGGCCGCGTCCGCCGCGCCCGTCCCGTCGGCAATTGGACCTCCGCCCAATTCCGCTGGGCCCTGGCAGAACCCCTGCCCGCCCTGCCCACGGCCGAGGCGAAGGCCACCCTCGCCCGCGCCTACCTCGCCGCCTTCGGCCCCGTCACCGAAGCGGACCTGAAATGGTGGACGGGCTGGACGCTGACCGACACCCGCAAGGCCATCGCAGCCACCGGCGCCGAAGCCGTCGATCTCAATGAAGGCACCGGCTACCTCCTGCCCGAAGGCCTGGAACCTGCCGCCGAGCCGGAACCATGGGTGGCCCTGCTGCCCGGACTCGATCCCACCCCCATGGGCTGGCGCCATCGCGACTGGTACCTCAACCCCGACCACACCAGCGCCCTGTTCGACCGCAACGGCAACATCAGCCCAACCATCTGGGCAGACGGCCACATTATCGGCGCCTGGGCCCAACGCCCCGACGGCAGCATCAACCACCACCTGCTCACCGACCCCGGCAGCAAAGCTCGAACCGCCATCGAAACCGAAACCGCCCGCCTCACCACCTTCCTCGGCACAACCCGCGTCACCCCCTGCTACCGAACCCCCCTCGAACGCCGACTCGCCGTCTAATTGAGATGTGATCACGGCGCCTGACGTACCCGACCGGACCGGGCACAGGATGTCGGGTCCGGCAGGGTGGTTCCTTCCTAACGTGAGTGATCGAAAGGGAAGGAGGCCGGGGTGCTGGAGCGGCTGAACCAGGCCATGGAGCACATCGAGTGCCACCTTGATCAGCGGATCGAGGTGGCCGACCTGGCGCGGATCGTGGTGACGTCGGAGTATCACTTCCGGCGGCTGTTCTCCGCGTTGGCGGGGATTCCGCTCTCGGAGTACATCCGGCGCAGGCGGCTGACGGTCGCGGGTGCCGAGGTGCTGGGCGGGGAGCGGACGCTGCTGGAGGTCGCGGTGCGTTACGGCTACACCTCGGGGGAGGCGTTCGCGCGTGCGTTCCGCGTCATGCACGGCGTCGGTCCCGGCGAGGTCAGGCGCACTGGCGCGAGTCTGCAGTCCCAGCCACGGATGTCCTTCCGCCTCATCGTCGAAGGGAGTAGCAGCATGCAGTACAAGGTCGTGGAGAAGGACGAATTCCGTGTGGTCGGCAGGAAGGCGCGTGTCCCGCTCGTGCATGAGGGGGTGAACCCGGCCATCGCCACCTTCATCCGGGAGATCGGCCAGGAGACGCTGCAGCGCATCGAGGGCTTGTCCGATCAGGAGCCGGCGGGGATCATCTCGGTGAGTGACAATCTGGACGAAAGCCGCGCCGAGGGAACCGAACTCGACTACTACCACGGCGTGGTGACCCGCGCCGCGGTGCCCGAGGACATGGACGCGCTCACCGTCTCGGCCGGGACATGGGCCGTCTTCGAGAGCTCTGGGCCGTTTCCGCAGACGCTCCAGTACCTGTGGCGGGACGTGTTCACGCAGTGGTTCCCGTCCAATCCCTACCAGAGCCGACCGGGGCCCGAGATCCTGCGGACCCGACTGTCACAGGATGGGACACAGGCGGACGCAGAGCTGTGGATCCCCGTGGAGCGGACAACGGTCTGAACGGTCTGACCAATAGCGCGCGGCGGTCCTGAGCCGCCGCGCGCTGCAGACGTTGATCAAAATCGTGGAACGATCTCGGGATGTTCGCGGCGATCTGACAGACCGCCAATGGGCGCTGCTGCAGCCGCTGTTGCCGCAGGCAGCGAGCACGGTCCGACCGCCGAGGGACCAGCGGCAGGTCTTCGACCGGATCTGGTGGCGGGCGCGAACCGGCTCACCATGGCGGGACGTGCCCGAGCGGTACGGGCCCTGGCAGAGCGCGTACACGATGTTCCAGCGCTGGCAGATCGACGGCACCTGGGCCATGGTCTTGAACCTCCAGGTCAAAGCCGATGCGGCCGGACATATCAAGTCGGAGGTCTCGGTCGACTCCACCATCTGCCGGGCCCATCAGCACGCTGCTGGGGCCCGCAAACGGGCAGCTGCCGAGCTGGACCGGACGCCTCCTGACGGGCTGGCGACGTGGCCGGACGATCACGGCAAGGCCGTGGCTGGGGGAACTGAAAAGCCCAGACACCCGAGGGGCGTGCCTTGGGCGAAGTTCCTGGGGTGTGGCCTCCTGCAGGAGGGCACACCCTCTGTAATTCCGGGTCAGCCGCGCTCGCCGTCCGGGTCCGCCGGGCCCCTCTTGCAGAACACGTGCCGGGCCCCTGGTGCCACATGGCACCAGGGGCCCGGGAAAGCAACCATCTACCGGCTACTTCTGGGCCGGCTTCTTGTGTCCGCATCTCCGCCAGGGGGACGGGCGGGAGTGCGGGGATCGCGGATGCGTGACCGGGGACCACCTGCCTTCCGGGGTCTTCGGTACCCGGGCGGACTGTTCCTCGCCCGGGCGATCCTGATGGCGTCTGCCTTCCCTTCCTTGCGATCAATCTGTCGTACTGCTGGAACTGCGGGACTGCTCGCGGCCCCTTTGGGCCGTCCGGCCCGGCAGCCAACCCGAGGACCCTGGCGCATCCGGCCCTCAGGTTCCGCTGCCGTGCCACAACTCGCTTGAACTGCATGCGCGGCAGTTCGTCCCTGCCGCGCCTCACTTGCTGTCCTGGCTACGAACGAAACCCTACCCGACCAAACACCAATGTCTACTACCGCCACGGCAGATTTCCTTCCGTTAGAGGAGCGGGGATTCTGCCGCCCCCGTGTGGAAGCCGCTTGGGCGGGCACGCTAACCGGTCTGCAAAGCGGTACAACCGATCCAGGTGGGGTGTACGTGCATGAACGACACAAAGATCACCAACACGGTTGCCTCGCATCGGGTGATGGTGATGGGCGACAGCGCGGCTGACATCCGACAGGCCCGCGAGATCGCCCGCACCTTCGCCGACAGCCTCAATCCGGCACTGGGAGCGGACGTGGCCGGCACGTTCGTCCTTGTGGTGTCCGAACTCGTCACCAACTCCCTGCGTCACGGCGGCGGCCGCTACACCCTTGAACTGTCCGCCGACCGGGACGCGGTGACCGTCGCGGTCAGCGACCCCAACCCCGCGCCTCCACGTGAGGTCACCCCTGACCTGAATGGCGGCAGCGGAGGCTTCGGCTGGCACATGGTCCGCCGCCTGACCAACAGCGTGACCATCACGCCCGGCTCTGGCACCGGCAAGACAATCAACGCCCACATCGCCAGGCCCGCTGGCCAATCGGCAGAGTAGCCGCGGTGTTGTTGCAGAGCGACAACGGGCGACACCCCGGCACTACGGAATGCATTCGTGGTCGGCACCGGGGCACAAGGGGGCACCTACGACGCATCAGTCGGCGGAACCCTTCCCGCGACCGTGCCGGCCGAAGAAGATTCGTCGCAGCGCGGCGATCAACTCAGGTGGCGGCGGGGCTGTATCCCGTTGACTGCCTTGGCGGTACGTCATGCACCCAGTTCTCAACGTGCTGAGGCCGGTGCCAGGCAACCGACGGATGGACGGCTGGCTCGTCGAGAACGCCAGCTGCCGGGGAGATCCGCTGTGAGACACCGGCCGCTCATGGCAGGACGATCACGTGTGCGCAGCCTAAAACTCAGCTTCGGGGCCAGTCGGCTCAATCGTCTCGCCTTCGGCTGCGACATTGCAGCAAGTACGACGCTTTGGCAGGGATACTTTCGGCAGAGCGGGCAGACGACAAGTATTAGATTCGCCCGATGCGTGCCGCGAGAGCGTCAGCCTCCTGCAGGGGTGCACAACTGTTCATGGGAGTGACGGCCGTATGGACCGCGCGGGACCATCCGAGGACCCCCTGCACGACCTGTCGGTCCAGGTGTCTGAGGCTGCGGAAGCTGTGGTCGCCGCATGGTCACAGGCTTCGCAGGTCTCGTCGCCCCGGCTGTCCGCGCTCCAATGGGAAGCACTGCTGGCCACGAGACGCAGGCCCAATATCAACCTCACCGGGCTGGCCGATGAAGTCGGCGCTGCTCCGCCTGCGGTCAGCAGGCTGTGCGATCGCCTCGAAGCAGCCGGCCTGTTGCGCCGCGAGCCCGGCCGCACGAGTCGGCGGGAGATCGGACTGGTGTTGACTGTAGCGGGGCACGAGCTGATCGATGCTCTACTCGGCCGCCGATACGCACTGTTCGCTGATGTACTCAGCCGTATGCCGTCAGCTGAACGTACGCGCCTCCTGACCGGATTGCTGGCCTTCTCGAAGGCTGCTCAGCTCGCTGAGAACGACCGGGAACGGGATTAGGACTTGTCCGGTCGATCATGTCCGGAGCCAGATGACGAGGGCTGCTGGGGGTCTGCCCGGCCCGATCCTCGGGACGCGGATCTTCTCCTGCACCGGTTTGAATCGGTGCGGGCGTCGGCGGCGTGTTGATGCGCCCGCACGACAGCGGAGTCGACCGAGATGTCCAGTCGATGTCGCCCGCGGCGTCGGCCTGGACCTGGACCTGCTGGAGCAGTCGCTCCCACGTCCCGTCTGCGGACCACAGCCGGTGGCGTCCGTAGAGCGTGCCACCCCTCGCTGCGGGTGAGGGTGCTTGGGTCGCCGGGCTCACGGAGCACGCCCTGGCCAGGCACTCCGACCTGGACCCAATCGTTGCGCTATGGCAATACTGGCCGCGTAGCAACGATTGGGCTCGACGTTTCTGATGGGGGTGTGGGAGGGCGTGAGCCGTGCTGCGGGGCGGGGCCGGGAAGCCGCATCAACTCGGTAGGGCAGGTGCTAGGCGATGTCCGCCGAGCGCTCGTGGCCGGTTGTTTCGACGGGAAGGCCGAGGTGTGCGGCGGCGGCCTGGAAGGCTTCCAGGCCTTCGGCCAGTGCGGCCAATTTTGCCGGAGTCATCTCCTGGAGCACCGTTTCGACCTCACGCGCCCGAGACGCACGGGACTCGGCGAGGACTGCGCGTCCGCGTCGGCTAAGGCGCACTTCGATCTCTCTGCGGCTGGTCGTGCTCGGATATCGCTCAAGGAGCCCGGCCGCTTCCAGGCGGTCGCACAGGCGGCTGACGGATGACGGTCGCGTCCCGAGTACCTCGCCCAGCGCGCGCAGATTGGCACCCTCCTGCCCTGCGAGGGCCGTGAGGGCGCGTAGCTGAGAAGGCGAGAGTGGGCCGGACGGTGCAGCTTCCTGCCCACGTCCCCAGAGCAGCTCCACGAGTTCCGACACCGCGCATGCGGCGTGAGCCACTTGTTCATGGTGAGCGGAATGCAGAGTGCGGGGCATGGGACCACTCTCTCACCCGTGAGAGTGGTTTGTCAGCTCCCGCCAATTCACCAAGCCT
Source organism: Streptomyces sp. ISL-99 (assembly GCF_018614005.1). NCBI lineage: Bacteria > Bacillati > Actinomycetota > Actinomycetes > Kitasatosporales > Streptomycetaceae > Streptomyces > Streptomyces sp. ISL-99. The sequence goes on along the minus strand of NZ_JAGGPC010000021.1, from coordinate 139,442 downwards.
ATGGCTCGTGCCACCGCTGCCTCGTGGCCGCCTTGCACGCCCGGCTTCTGGCTGCGGCTGGGCGGCCGCTCCTCCTCACTTGGTACGCCCACTCCTGCGCGTCCGTCAGGTGGCACCGTGGTACCGGATCGCGAAGCGAACCGCATTACGGACCGTTCCTGGGGACACGGATGGCCAGGGCGAGGGTGTCGTCGGGGTGAAGGACCACTGAGCGCATCTCGGCCGCTAGGGAGCTGGGGATTTCAGCCAGCGGTCTTGCCGCGTGCCGGCGCGCCGCCTCAATGAGACGTTGCTCGCCTTCGATGGGGTCTCTGCGGCTTTCGGTGAGACCGTCGGTGTAGAGGATGAGGAGGTCGCCCGGGCGGAGGTCGGTGTGCAGGATCTGCTCGCTTCCCGGCAGCGGGAAGCCGATGCCTCTTCCCTTCGCCTCGAGGTAGCGGGCTTCACCGTCGGTCGGGACCAGAAGCGCGGGAGGGTGGCCGCCGTTGGCCAGTTGCAGCTTTCCGGTCGCCGGGTCCAGCCGGGCCAGGAGGGCCGTTGCCATGAGGTCGGGGGCGAGGGGCATGAGGATCTCGTGGGTGCGGGCCAGGATCGACTGCAGGGGATGGCCTTCGAGGGCCAGGACGCGCACGGCATGGGTCACGTTGAGGGCGCTGCGGGTGCTGCCCAGTCCGTGTCCGAGTGCGTCGACCACGGTGATGTGCAGGGTGCCGTCGGGCAGGGTGAACCAGTCGTAGAGGTCGCCGCCGGTGGGGGCGTTGGGGTCGGCGGGTTCGTAATGGACCGCGAGCTCGAGCCCTTCGATGCTCAGCGGCGGGGGGCGCAATGCGTCTTCGAGTTCCTGCAGGATCTGGCCGTGTGCTCGTCGAAGCTGTTCGTCGCGTTCTTCGAGTTGTACGTAGAGCGCGAGGACGCCGGCGTTGGTCTCGGCGAGTTCGTGCTTGAGGCGCCGGTGTTCGGCGCCGAGCGCGTCGGTCTGGGCGAAGGCTGTGCGCAGCTCTTCCTCGATGGCCTGTGTTTCCGTCCATGGGGTTCGGTCCGGCCACGGGTCGCGTCGGCTGTCGATGTCGTCCGGAAGGCTGTTGGACAACGGCGCCTCTGGCGGTACCAAGACGGTGAATCTCCAGGTCACGGAGTTGGGGGACGAGTTCGTGGCGGGCAGCGGCATGCCTGCTGCGGTGAGGGTGCCAGATGCCTGCGGGGATCGCAGTGTCACAGCCAGGACATAGGAGTCCGCATCAGTCCCCGCTTCTTGGGCGGTGTGCAGAGTGACGGGGCGGCCCGCTTGCAGTTCGTCTTCGGCCAGGTCGGCGACTGACAGCACGAGGCGGGCTCTGACGTCTGGTGGGAGCCGGTATGCGCGTGCGAGGCGGCGCACGGCCCGGCGCAGCGGCGCCATGGTGTGAAAGGGGTGGCCTGTCATCGAGATTCCTGGTGTGCCTGGACGCACAGGACGGTGGCGTCGTCTCGGCTGGAGCGGTGGCCGTGGGCGAGCGCTGCGGCCAGCAGAGGGGGTGGCAGGCGCAGCATGAAGTGTGAGGGGGCGTGGGCCCATTGGGCGTTGATGCCGTCGGTGTGCAGCACGGCGGTGGTACCTGGGGCGAGCGGAATGCTGTGGGCCTTGGGGTTTGGCATCTTCCAGCCGACGATGCCTGGCTGGCCGGTCAGTCGGTGGTCCACGCCGCGAGAAGAGAACGCCAGCGTGCGGACGTTGCCTATGCCGCAGTACTGCGCGTGGTCGGCGTGCAGGCGCAGGAGGCCGACGGCTGCTCCCCGGGAGTGGCGCAGTGCTCTGTGGAGCACGGTCATCAACTGGGGCAGCGGCTGATGCGATGCGGTGAGGAAAGCGCGTAGCGCGATCTGGGCGACTTCGGCAGCCTGGGGCCCGTGTCCTAGCCCGTCGATGACGATCGCGGTGCGGATGTTGTCGTTCTCTACGATCGCGCCGGTGTCGCCGCACTCTCGTTCGCCGTCGGCGGGCAGGCAAAGGAACCCCGTGTTCCGCGCCAGGCGAGGCTGGCCGGGCAGGGTGAGGCGGGCGGAGACCAGGGTGCCGGTACCGGCCTCGGTGCGGATGGTGAGTTCGGTCGCTATCCGGCTGACCGCTCCCAGGCCGGCGCCCAGGGTGCCGGTGGTGGTGTAGCCGTCGGTGAGGCAGCGTTGCAGGTCGTGCATGCCCGGGCCTCGGTCTGCGGTGAGGATCTCCAGGCCGGCGCCGAGGGACAGTTGCTGGACATACAGGGCGCCGCCCGTGGCGTGCTTGTCGAGGTTGCTGGCGAGTTCAGAGGCGAGGACCGCGGCCTGGTCGGGCATCGCGCCGGGCAGTTCGCACTGCTCGGCGCACGAGCGGGCCACGTCCGCGGCCAGCTGGATGGCACTGGAGTGGTCGATACGCACGACTGCGGTCGGCCTGGCGACCGTGCGTGTCACCGGTGCGCCCAGCGCGTAGTGATCACTGTCGTCCCCGCGCCGGGCTGGGTGTGTACCTCGAAGTCGTCCATGAGCCGACGGGCGCCGCCCAGCCCGTGGCCGAGTCCCGCGCCGGTGGTGAAGCCGTCGATCAGGGCGGAGTCGAGATCGGCGATGCCCGGCCCGTCGTCGCTTATGGTCAGCCGCACCCCCTTCACACCATGCCGGTGCGGGAACTCGATGGTCAGGACGCCTCCACCGCCGTGGATGTAGGCGTTGCGTGCCAGCTCGCTGGTGGCCGTCACGACCCGTGTCTGATCGACGATGCCGAAGCCGACGGCGAGGGTGGCCGCCCGTACCGCATGCCGGACCGCGAGGAGGTCTTCCTCGGTGGTCAATGGCACCCGAGTGGTGGGTTCTGTCGGAGCGCCGTCGGGCGTGGCGCGGTGCGCGGCGGAGGCAGGGGCAGGGGCAGGGGCAGGGGCAGGAGGAGTGCCGGCGGAGGTCGTTGGCTTAACGAATTGCGTCATGTCGGGCCCCTTCCGGGGGCTGCGAACTTTGATGCCAGCCCAGGGCGGTCATGCCCAGTTCGGCGTTGAGGGCGGTTTCCACGCCGACGAGTTCGATGCCCAGTTCGACGAGGGTGATCGCGACGGGTGGTCGCATTCCGGCGACGATCACCCGTGCTCCCAGGAGCCTGGCCATCGTGGTCAGGTCCATCAAGGTGCGTGCCACGAACGAATCGATGATCTCGAGCCGGGAGATGTCGATGAGGACTCCGCGTGCCCGGTCCGTGGAAATCCGCTCGGTGAGATCGTCCGTGAACGCGAGAGCGGTCTTGTCGTCCAGCTCGTTGAGCAGCCCGGTGATCAGGACGTCGCCCAGGCGCAGGATGGGAACGCCCGTGGACGCTCGCCCGCTCATCGCGGCGCCGGCGCGGCCACAGGCAGCGGGCCGGCGGTGAGCTTGATGGCTTCGGACAGGGCGTCGGCGAGGGTGGCCCGGGTCATGATGGTGGACAGGTCGATGCCGAGCTGCGCGATGGTCTGCGCGATCGGCGGCCGGATACCGCTGATGATGCAGTCCGCCCCCATCAGCCGTACGGCGTTGACGGTCTGCATCAGGTGCTGCGCCACCGCGGTGTCCACGGTCGGCACACCGGTGATGTCGATGATGGCGACCGTCGCCTCTTGGTCCTGGATGGCCTGAAGCAGGTTCTCCATCACCACCTGCGTGCGTGCCGTGTCGAGAGTGCCGATGAGCGGTACGCCCAGAACCTGCCGCCAGAGCCGCACCACCGGAGTCGACAACTCCAGCAGCTGCCTGCTCTGCCTGCGGATGATCTCCTCGCGCCCCTCGACATAGGTGTCGAAGGAGAGCGCACCGGCCGCGTCCAGGAGCTGGTTGATGAGCAGTGACGTGGCGGTGGGACTCTCCCCGCCTCTGGCTCGGCGCAAGGAGAGCTGGGCGACCGCACGTTGGAGATCGGCATAGGAGGTCACGATGCGCTCAACCGGCAGGGGGCTTTCCAGCCCAGCAGCGACAGCGGCAACCAGGGCGTCCGCCTCCTCGCGCAGCTCACTCTCCCGCATGCCCGTATGGACTGCGCCCTGCTCCATCTGGAGCTGCACCCACCGGTCCGCTATCTCATCGACGCGGCCCTCCATGGCACCGACGACGCACTTACGCGCCGCCATCTCACTGCCAGTCACCCGCACTCCCCTTCGCGAACTGCCGCAGGCAACGCCCGGACGGGCGCGCCACTCAGTTCGATTGTTGCCATGTGGCAAATATAAGCACGTGGCACACGTCTATGGGAAGCGGCTCGATCGCGAACCGTGAGGCTAGGTCGACAAGGGGCGAAACTGCTGGTCAGAGGCCCTTTGGTCTCAGCAGTGCCGACCAGCCGCCTGCATGCGGGGGAACCTCACGCACGAGCTTGCGCCGAGAGCACCAGCCGCCCGTCACAGCGATGTGGGGCTCCTTCGGCGATCAGCGCGGCCTGAGCCCGCGAGGCACGTCGGACCCCGGAGCTGTCGGCCGGCCCCACTGGGCAACCGGGAGGCGACGAAGGCGGCGCTCTGCCTCTTGCACGGCAGCGAGCCCGCCCTTCCGTCGCGGGAAGGACCGAGGCGGCGACTCAGCTCGAGGATGGATCGGCGCGGCCAAACCAGTCCAGGCACAGGACCAGCGCGTCGTCTTCAGCCTCCGCGTCGCGGTAGGAGGCCAGTTCCTGCAGGAGCGCCCGCGGCACGGCAGCGGCCGGCAACAGGCTCACGGCCTGGATGGCCCGCGCCAGAGCCCGCTCCCCGTACGCCTCGCCGGCGCCGGAGACAGCCGAGTAGACCCCGTCGCTGACGAAGATCAGGCGGTCGCCCGGCACTGCCTGGAAGTCCTGGGCCACATAGGCGGTCTCCTCGAACATGCCCAACGGGAGCTGAGCCTCGAAGGCGACGTGCTCTACGAGTTTGTCTCTCTGCCGCCACAGTTGGGGCGATCCAGCATCCACCACCTGCCCGCGACCGGTGGCCAGTTCGAAGGACAGGATGAGAGTGGAGACGTATTGCGCTCCGCGGTGCTGCGCATATACAGCCTGGTCGGCCAGGGCTGCCTGATCCGCGATGTCGATGCCGGCCCTACGGGCGTTGCGCAAGGCGTTGACGGCCAAATTGGTGAGCAGGGACGCCTCGATCCCCTCCCCCATGCCGTTGGTCACGCTGAGAGTGAGACTCTCGGCCGAGGACGACCAGTCGAAGTTGTCGCCGTGGATGTCGTAGGCAGGTTCCAGCTGAGCGCCGATCGCATACTCGGGCCGCTTGCAGGCCCGGGCCGGCAGCAGTTGCCACTGCATCTCCGATGCCAAGGTGAGACGGCTGGCACGCCGAGCCTGCAGATACAGGTCGGTGTCGCGCTCGGCGACGACGATCTCATGCCCGAGCAGTTCAGCAAGCTCGGTCAGTTCCTCAACGGTGTCGGGCGTGCATCTGCGTTTGGGCAGGCGCACAGTCAGGATGCCGAGCCTGTCCCCGCGTACGGTCACTGGCAGATGCAGATCCACGGCCCCGCCTTGAGCCGCATACTGCCCGAACGGCTCCTGGCTCCCGAACGCGCGGCCTTCCGGGCTCGATTCGGCCGACAACGGCTGCGACGTATGAGGCAAGGCCGTCACCGGCTGCAGGCACGTGAGACCGTAGTCGGCCATCAACAGGTCGACCTCCAGGGCCTCATAGAACTCGATCAGTGCGGCTCGCATCGCGTCGAAGAGCGCATGGGGGGCCGCAGTGCGCACTGCGCGTCCCGCAGCCAGAAAGTTCGTCACGATAGAAACCATTTCGTCGACAATTAAGGCAGATCGGACATTTTAGGCAGGACCTGCGCCGGAACGAGGGCGGGCGCCTGCCTTAATCCCGACAGTTGCCCCCTTGGGGACCTCCTACGACCACAGGAACCAGACCAAACTATTGCCACACGGCAAATGTGCACCCTACCGGGGGCAGCACGCAGGCAGGGGGTGTGCCATGCGGCCCGCTGTCATCGGCGGCTGAGAACCACAGGGTGGGGACGGCCGCCGTTCGTCGGCGTATCTCCCGGCTGGGCGTGCCCCCTGCCCTATCCAGTGACGTGCGTTTGCCAGGCGCAGCAGCGGTCACATGTAGGACGTCCACTTGCCTGAACGGAAGGACGTGAGTGCTGTGGCGGACGAGAAGGCCGAGGCCAAGGTCGAGCAGGCCAAGGGCAAGACGAAGGAGGTTGCCGGCGGGGCAGTCGGCAACGAGTCGATGGAAGCCGAGGGCCGGGCCGAGCAGGCAAAGGGCGATGCACGTCAGGCGAAGGAAAAGATCAAGGACGTCTTCAAGCACTGACGCTCGGTTTGTGCGTTCAGTCAGGGCCCGGCAAACTCCTCTGCCGGGCCCTGACACATGGCTCGCGGCCCTCGCCAGGGTCAGTGAGAAGCGGCAAGCAACTAGGACCTTGTCCGGCCGTTCATGTTCGGAGCCAGATGATGACCGCCGCGGCGGTGACGGTGCCGAGGAAGCCATAGCCGCGCTTGCCGTAGCGGGTCGCCACAGCTCGGCACTGCTTCAGCTTGCTGATCGCCCGCTCGACGACGTTGCGTTTCTTGTACCGCTCGCTGTCGAACCCGGTGGCCGCCGGCTCCGCGACTTGTCTGCGGCGACGCTGTCTGGGCGCTTGCGCGGCCTGCCCGGGGCGTTCCGGCGCCCGCGTTCACAAGGTGTGGTTCTACCGGCAGAACATTGCTGACGCTCGCCCCGCTGTTCTGGTGCTGCGGCGCGGACTTCCGGTAGATCTCCGGAAGCAAGTTCAAATGACGAAGGTGTGGGGGGGTTACGACGTGGTGCCCGCCCTCGCACTGCTGGCGGAGTATGCCTACGACTGTCCCTTGCACCGGTTTCGGCGGAAGCGGCAGGCTCCGCAGGGGTGTTGATAGCTCCAACGCTGCATCGTTTTCGCCTGTCCGGCTCTCTCCCCGAGTGACGCTCACCCATGAGAGTGCCGCTTCTGGTCCACCGGTCACCGCTTTGCCGCGCGAGCTGTGATGACCCGGACCTCGTCAAGCCTCTGCCTCAGCTCGCTTCTCCCGCTGGCGGGTGTAGCCGGCTGGATGAGAGTGGGAATCAGCACAGCACAGGAGCGCTAGCATCAATGCGCCGCTGATGTCCGATCGAGAAGGCGATTCCACGCGATGGCCGATGACGCTTACCTGTTTCTTCTTCCTGACCGGCATCCTCGCCTGGGGGCAGCTCTGGCTGCCGTCGGCGTTCTGGAGTGCACGGAAACCCCCGCCGTTCACGGCTGGCTACAGGCCCACGGCGTCTCGGCCTCCTCTGAGCAGGTCCGGATCCTTCCCGCCGAGGCGAAGGCGTTTATCCCCGAGGACGCGGAGCGCCTGCCTGTGCCGTTGGGCGAGGAGGAAGCGTTGCGGGTCCAGCAGGAGTGTGCGCCTCAGTCCGTCACGGACATGGAAAGTGAGCTCTTGGAATTCCGGGAGACGACTCAGGACTGGCAGGCTCTCGTGCACCGGGCTCTGACTGCCGGGATTCCCGCGCCGCGCATCGTCCAGTTGACCGGCCTGGATCCCCAGGACATCGGTCGGATGACCGTCTGACCTTGCCCGCGACACCGTCTGGACGTCACGAGCCGCACCCACGGGGGACCTGATCGGCGTTTGCCGAGGGGCCGGGGCGGCGTGTGATGAGCACGGTCGACCGGTCAGTGTTCGAGCGGGTGACCACGCGCTCCTGGCCGGGGGCGGAACCCGTGCCGGCTGCGTCGGTTGCCTTCTCCCGCATCTACAGCGGCGTGCACTGTCCCAGTGACGCTCTAGGGCCTGTCCGGCGGATCATGTGGCTGCCGGGGTGGGGCAGGAGTTGGGGTTGACCTCAAGTCGGGTTGAGCTTCTAGGTTCGGGTGCGCAGATGTCGACGTACCTGAGAGGAACGGCCATGAGGACGCTGGTGCTGGGAAGGACGCCCGCCAGGGTGACGGAGGTGCTGGCCACGTTGCGCGCGGACGGCTTTGACGCGGAGGGAGTGAGCACCGACGAGGAGGCCCGGAAGCTGTTGGAGTCCGAGGAGTTCGGGGTGCTGATCATTGGCGGGGGTGTGGAGCCGGACTCCCGCGCAGCGATCAAGGAGTTCGCGGCGGAGCACCGGGTGCGGCGGGTGATCGACGGTGCCCTGACGGAACCGTTCGACAGCTATGTGCGGCGGGAGTTCGAGCCGCTGATCCGGGAGGCCGCCTCCAAGGGGTGACGGGCACGGGCCGCCCAGGCGTTGATCTAGGCACTGTGCGGCGGATCATGTGCGGAGCCATAAGCGGATCGCTGCTGCGGTGACGGTGCCGTGGAAGACATAGGCCCGTTTGTCATAACGAGTGGCGACGGCACGGAAGTTCTTGAGCCGGTTGATGGTTCGCTCGATCTCGTTGCGACGCCGGTAGCGCTCGCGGTCGAACCCGGTGGGCCTGCCGCCGGTGCTGCCTCGGCGCCGGCGGTTGGCTCGCTGGTCTTTCGGCTCCGGAATCGTGTGCTTGATTCTGCGTCTTCGTAGGTAGTGGCGGTTGCGGCGGGAACTGTACGCCTTGTCGCCGCTGACATGATCCGGCCGGGTCCGGGGCCGTCCGCCCAGCGGCCGGGGAACCCGGATCCGGTCCAAGACCTCGGTCAACTGCGGGGCATCGCCCCACTGCCCCGGCGTGACCAACAGGGACATGGGACGGCAGCCGCCCTCACCAGCGAGGTGGATCTTGCAGGTCAGACCGCCCCGGGCCCGTCCAAGTCCCTCATCGGGGCGATGGTGCCGGGGCGTCGTCCTTTTTCGGAACCCGCGGCCGGCTCTTGCGGGCACCTGCCGCGTGCTGATGGGCCCGGCAGGACGTTGAGTCGACGCCGACCATCGACCAGTCGATCCGCCCCGCGAGATCGGCTTCGGCCTGGACCGCCTGCATGATCCGGTCCCAGGTGCCATCCGCCGACCAGCGGCGATGCCGTTCATAGACGGTCTTCCAGGAACCGTAGCGTTCCGGCAGATCACGCCACGGGACACCGGTCCGAATTCGGAACAGGATCCCATTGATCACCATGCGTTGATCGCTCCACCGGCCCCCCGGCCACCCAACGGCGGTAGGTGCGGCTCCAGCACCGACCACTCGCGATTCGTTAGATCCCCCCGCCCCACGACCGAACCAACGAGCGACCAGCCAGAAAGTCACATGATCCGCCGGACAGTGCCTAAGCCGACGTCGCGCCCTGGGCGCCTCCGCCACGGCTCTGGCCGGCCTCGCCCTGACGGGCTTCGCGCGAACGGCCGAGCCATCCGGCCCTCCGGCCGCCGGGCACGGTAACGGGGAAGCCCACTCTCCGGAGGGCTCTGGGCACACACCCGCACAGCCGAAGCCGTTCGACGAGTCCTTCAAGGGACGCCGCATACAAGGCGCGCCCTCGCATCACGGAGGACACCACGGCGCCGGTTACTCCGTGCACATCGACGGCGAGGAGCTGCACGTGATGCAGAACGCCGACGGTACGTGGATCAGCGTGATCAATCACTACGAGACGTTCACCAGCCCGCGGGCCGTGGCTCGCGCCGCCGTGGTCGAACTTCAGGGATCGCAGCTCGAACCCCTGCTCTGACGGCACCGCCGTCCAGCAACGCCGTCCAACCCTGAACCCGAAGGCATTTCCCATGACCGTACGCAAGAACCAGGCGAACCTCACCCCCGCCGAGAAGCGCCGCTTCGTCGACGCGCTGCTCGAGCTCAAACGCAGCGGGCGTTATGACACGTTCGTTACTACCCACAACGCGTTCATCATGAGCGACACCGACAACGGAGACCGTGTGGGCCACCGTTCGCCGTCCTTCCTGCCCTGGCACCGCAGGTTCCTCATACAGTTCGAGCAGGCTCTCCAGGCAGTGAACCCAGACGTGGCACCGCCCTACTGGGATTGGACTGTGGACCGCTCCCCCACGTCCTCTCTGTGGGCGGCCGATTTCCTGGGCGGTACCGGCCGAAGCAGGGACGGGCAAGTGAGCGACGGCGCATTCGCAGTCACCGCCGGCAAGTGGCCGGTGTCCGTACGGGTCGACGGACGCGGTTTTCTCCGCCGAGCCCTCGGCTCCGGCGGCCAGCAGCTGCCCACTCGCGCGGAGGTCGAATCGGTACTCGCGATGCCCTTCTCCGAACTACTGGGGGTGTCCCGTGATCAGGTGACGGGACGGTCAATCCCTAGGTGTTGCTGGCCAGCAGATTCTTGAAGCCTTGCTCTAACCGCACCAGTGGAGTTCGTCGGCGACGGCGAACACGCCGACCGCGACAAGGCCACCGTCGCGCGGGAACCGCGCACGTCTCCGCCGCAGGCCCGTTCGACTGAGCTAGCCGCGCTCGGGTTCGTCGTGGATGGTCAATGCTCCGGCGAGGTCGAGGTCGGCGACAGTGCCGTGTGCCCCGGCGCGGACGAGCAGCACTGCGCCGAGCGCGGTGCTCCAGAACGTCCTGGCCTCCACACTGAGCGGTCGACGGGTCCTCCAGCCGCGACTGTCGATGAGCTGGCTCACGAAGCGCTCGGATTGTCGGAACAGCAACTGGAGGTGCTGGTCGACCACGGGGGCGAGTTCGGGCTTGGAGATCCCGGCGGCGAGTGCTCGCGCGACCGATGGGAGCGAGGGCATGGCGAGCACGGCGCGGGCGATGTTGCGTCGAAATGTCGCCGCATCGGGGGCTTGGCGACCGATGCGCTCAATCCGTCGGGCGTCGTGCAGCAAGCCGAGAAAGGCGGCGTGCACGAGCAGCGAGTCCTTGGAGCCGAAGTAGTAGGTGACCTGATTGGGGAAGACGCCTGCCGCGTTCGCGATCTCCGCGACGCTCACCTCAGCGCCGGGCCGCTCCCTGCACAGCTGTGCAGTTGCCTCAATCAGCCGGCGCCTGGTCGCGCGACCGCGGTCACGCGACCGAGCCGACGTTGATCGAGCTTCGGTTCGCTTCGTCTCCACACCCAAATTGTATGTGATACAACAAGACTTCGTTCGCTTGTATCGCATACAAGAAAGGTCCAAGGACATGCAACGGACTGAAGTCGTCGTGACCGGACTCGGCGCGATCACGCCACTCGGTGGGGACGTGGTGTCCACCTGGGACGCCCTGCTTGCCGGCGAGTCCGGCATCCGCGGCGGCGTCCTGCGAGGCCACGAGGACGCCGGCCTTCCCGACACCGTCGCGGGGACGATGGCGATCGACCCCGCTGAATTGCTGCTGCCGGTGCAGGCCAGGCGGCTCGACCGCTCGCAGCAGGCAGCCTTCACTGCGGCGGCCGAAGCCTGGGCCGATGCCGGCGCCCCGGACGTGGACCCGGACCGGCTCGCATCGGCGATCGGCACGGGCATCGGGGGCGTACGGACGCTGTTGAAGGAAGACGACGTACTGGAGGCGGCCGGGACGCGGCGCGTCTCGCCACGTACGGTCCCGATGCTCATGCCCAATGCAGCGGCGGCGCTGATCAGTATCGAGTACGGCGCACGGGCCGGGGTCTACACGCCCGTCTCGGCGTGCTCTTCCGGTGCCGAGGCGATCGCCCTGGGGGCCAGGCTCATCCGTGCAGGCGAGGCGGACGTGGTCATCGCGGGCGGGACCGAGGCCGCGATCACCCCGATCACCGTCGCCGGCTTCGCCCAGGCCCAAGCGCTGTCGCGGCACACCGCCGAACCCGCCTCAGCGTCACGGCCGTTCGCCGCGGATCGCAGCGGATTCGTCCTCAGTGAAGGCGCCGCTGTCGTGGTGCTCGAAAGCGCCGAGCATGCCAACGCCCGGAGCGCGCGCGTCCACGCGGTGCTCGCGGGCGCTGGCATCGCCGCCGATGCTCACCACATCACGGCGCCCGCTCCCGACGGCTCTGGTCAGATCTCGGCTATGCGGAAGGCCCTCGCGCAAGCCGGCTTGGCTCCCGAGCAGATCAGCCACATCAACGCCCACGCCACCGGGACTCCGGTCGGTGACGTCGCCGAGGCGCACGCGATCGGGGAGGTCTTCGGCCGCGCTACCGTGACAGCTCCCAAGGCGGCGCTCGGCCATCTCTTTGGCGCAGCCGGCGCGATCGAGGCGCTCATCGCCGTCCTCAGTGTGAAGCACGGCGTCATCCCGCCGACTCGCAACCTCACCGCGGCCGGCGTCGGTCCCGACATCGACCTCGATGTCGTCGCAGAGCGACGAGACGTCCCCCAGGAGGCCGTGCTCAGCAACTCCTTCGGCTTCGGTGGGCAGAACGTCTCACTCATCGTCACCGGCGCACGGCACCACGCGTCCCGTACAGCCTCGACCACATCGTGACCCACGCGAACGCACCCTTGTCCGTGGAGGGTCGCCGCCGAGGGGAAGGGTCGGTATGGGGCCGGAGAACGGCTGCGAACGGCGCGAGTGTACTTTCCTTCCCGTGTTGGAACACCAGAACGAGACCAGGGCGGCCTACGACGGGGTCGTCGAGCTCTATGCGTCGATGTTCGCCAATCGGTTAGAGACGCAGCCGTTCGCGCGGAACATGATCGGCACCTTCGCCGAGCTCGTGCGTGGAACGGGGAACCTGCGGGCCGCCGACGTCGGGTGCGGGCCCGGGCATCTGACGGCCATGCTGCACGACTTGGGGCTGGACGCGTTCGGGCTCGACCTCTCCCCGGCCATGGTCGACCACGCCCGGCGGGCCCATCCGGCGCTGCGGTTCGATGAAGCGCGAATGGAGGCCCTGCCGGTCGAGGACGGCGCGCTCGGTGGCGTGCTGGCCCACTACTCGATGATCCATACCCCACCTGGGGAATTGCCCGCGCTGCTCGCTGAGCAGGTGCGTGTACTGGCACCAGGGGGCCTGCTCCTGGTGTCCTTCTTCGGGACCGAGGGGCCGGAGCCGGTCCGCTTCGATCACAAGGTGGCGCCCGCCTATAGCTGGCCGGCGGAGCAGTTTGCCGAGTTGCTGGCCGGGGCCGGGCTCGTCACGGTGGCTCGGTTGCTCCACGACCCAGCGTCCGAGCGAGGCTTCCTCGACACCCACTTGCTGGCCCGCCGCCCGTAGAGCGTGGCCGGTGGCCTGATGCGGGGTGGTGTAGATCGTCCGCGCGGATGAAGCTCGTCTGAAGCGCCGTGTTCTGGCCGATCGGTTCCGATCGGTGCCGTCGTCCTCTGAGCATCGCCGGAGGTGACAACCGTCCAGGTTACGAAGGCGGTGCGGCCACTGCAGTGGTGCGAGCAGCGATCCCCCGGAAGGTGGGAATTCCCAGGTCGACGGACTTCTGCTGCCGGGCCCATCAGCACGCGGCAGGCGCCCGCAAGAGCCGGCCGCGGGTTCCGAAAAAAGGACGACGCCCCGGCACCATCGCCCCGATGAGGGACTTGGACGGGCCCGGGGCGGTCTGACCTGCAAGATCCACCTCGCTGGTGAGGGCGGCTGCCGTCCCATGTCCCTGTTGGTCACGCCGGGGCAGTGGGGCAATGCCCCGCAGTTGACCGAGGTCTTGGACCGGATCCGGGTTCCCCGGCCGCTGGGCGGACGGCCCCGGACCCGGCCGGATCATGTCAGCGGCGACAAGGCGTACAGTTCCCGCCGCAACCGCCACTACTTACGAAGACGCAGAATCAAGCACACGATTCCGGAGCCGAAAGACCAGCGAGCCAACCGCCGGCGCCGAGGCAGCACCGGCGGCAGGCCCACCGGGTTCGACCGCGAGCGCTACCGGCGTCGCAACGAGATCGAGCGAACCATCAACCGGCTCAAGAACTTCCGTGCCGTCGCCACTCGTTATGACAAACGGGCCTATGTCTTCCACGGCACCGTCACCGCAGCAGCGATCCGCTTATGGCTCCGCACATGATCCGCCGCACAGTGCCTAGTGGGCGCCGCACTCGGTGCTGGTGCGGCCTTCGCGGTGCGGGGTCTGGTGCCCTCGCACTCTCAGAGCCAGCGCCCGCCCGCCCGTCCATGCGTCGGCGACCACCGGCGAACCGGTGCGGCCGCGGGGCGCTCTCGGACGTGGCGGCGCGGGTGACGCCGCGAGGGCTGTAGGAGTACGAGTTGACCTTGGTTCCCGCTTCGTCGGCGAGCGCGATGACGGAGCCGAGCGCGTCGGTGAGGGAGTAGTAGCTCTTGCCCCCGGTCGTCATGGAATTCAGCGTGCCCCCGGGTTCCCGGTTGCATCCCATGTCCACACCCGCGGCGCTCTTCGCGGACAGGCCGAGTGGCCCGTTGTGGAAGAACGTGTCGCCGAGCTTGATCCGCTCACTCTGGTCCGTGGACCCGTACTGACCGCCATACGTCTTGCCGCCCACGGTCAGAGACGTGAGCTGGGAGTAGTCCGACCACTTCTCAGCCGTGCGGGCCTCAGCCGTGATGGAGGCCCCGGCGGTCTCGTTGCCGACCTTGTCGTAGGACCAACCCGTGGTTACACCGTTCTTCGCGGTCAGCTGTGAAGCGTCGTTGTAGGTGAACGTCGAACCCGATCCGGGGCAGGTGCCGGTGTCAGACTGGGACGTGAGGTTGCCGGCCGCGTCGAAGCAGTACACCCACGTGGTCTTCAGCGTGATCCCTGCGGTCTCCTTGGCCAGCGTCATCCGCCCAGCACTGTCATAGGTGTACGTCCCCTTGGGGGACGTCGCCTTGATGGCGGTCGGACGCCCGGACTTGTCGAGCGTGACGTCCTGCACGGTGCCGCCGGGGTAGGTGGTCTTCGTGCGGGTGTCGTTGTTGTTGTAGGTGTACGTGGTGAGCTTGCCGGTCGGGTCCCTCAGCTCGGAGAGCTTGTTGCCTTGTTCCACGTGTAGTCGGTGACACCGGCCGGGTCCTCGTAGGTGTCGACGTTGCCCGCCGGCGTGTACGTCAGACGAGTCTGCAAGCCGTTCTGCAGCGTACGCACCGTCTCACGCGACAGCGGGTCGAAGTCGTACGACGTCAAGCCGGTGCCGTCGGAGCGCTGCTTCAGGTTGCCGTCCCCGTCGTAGGAATAGGTGACGGGGCGTAGCCCGAGGTGTCGACCTTGGTGACCCGGTCACGGTAGTCGTACGTGTAAAGGGTGGTGACGCCGCGCCCGTCCTTGCCCGTCGCGGGCCGGCCCAGGTCGTCGTAGGTGTACGTCGTTACGCCGAGCGGGGTGGGCGGGGTGACCTTGCTCAGGTTGCCCTTGGCGTCGTAGGTGAACGAGGTGACTTTGCCACGGGCGTCCTTGACGCTGCAGCGCTGGCCTTCGAAACCGCCGCAGGTCGCGGTGGTCTTGTTGTACGTGAAGTTCCGCGTTCCACCGCCGGTACCGGTCACCGCGACGGATGCGGTGTTGCCGGCCGTGTCGTAGGTGAAGGCAGTCTCCTCGCCGTCCGGGGTGGTCATGGAGCCGGGAAGGTCCGTGCCGGCGATGGTCTGGTAGCCGGTGACGGCGGACGTAGCTCCGGTGGGCAGCTTCGCCGAGGTGGGGTTGTTGCGGGCGTCCCAGCCGTAAGTGGTCACGTTGGCGCCCACGCCGTCCACGCCCATCGCATCCGTGGTGGTGGCGATGTTGCGGTTGGCGTCGTAGGTCCTGGAGCAGGCGCGGTCGTTGGCGTCGGTGACCTTCCCGTCCGCGTCAGTGCTCGTACTTCGTGGCGTGCTGCTCGGTGAAGCGCAGTGCGTCCCCGGTGGCGTCGTACAGGATGATTTCCGAGGCGGAAATCTGGAGGTAGCGCTCGTAGCCCTGCCACCAGCGCTGGGAGACCTTGCCCCACGGGGCGTCGAACGAGTTGTACGTGCGCGACAGCTGAAGCTTCTGCGCCACGCCCGCGACGTCGCAGTCGGTGCCGGCCAGCATCAGGTTGCCGTTCGAGTAATCCACCCGGGCAACCAGGGAGTCCGTGATCCGGAAGTTCGACATCTGATGCCACAGCACTGAGCCGTGACCTGAGGGTGCGTACGGGATCGACTCGGCGTCAGCTGAAATCGCAGCGGACATCCCACCGCTCTTGCTGGTGCGCGCCTTTTGTGAGGACCGGGCGCGTTCCTTCTGCGCGGCTCGCCACTCAGCCACTTCCTTGGACGGAGCGGCCTCAGCCTGCGGCTCGACGGGCTTTGTCGATCCGACCTTGACCGGCGGCACGTCAGTTTCGGAGCGTCCTTGCCCCATACCGACTTGGGCGGCGTCTTCTCATCGGCCGGTGCGGCCACTGCGGGCATCACGCCGGCCGTGACCGCCAGGACCGCGACTGTCGCGGTGAACAGGCGTCTTGCTCGCACCCGGGCACGTCGAGACGACGTGCCCATGGCAGGTGGAAACATTTTTCCCCCGGGAAGACGAAACCGGCAGACCCCACGGCCGCCGGACGCACATCGCCAGCGGCACTCCCCCGCGATGCCGGATTCTCCCGGACACCCGAAACCACAGTGTTGCCGCTCGGTAACAGTTGCTACTGCACACACGTTTGAACACATTCCGTTGAACTTTCGCGAGCACTCAGCGAAGCAACTCGCAGTCGGTCACCGGTAGTCAGCGTCGGCACCTACAGCGAAGGAACCGCCGACACCCAGCGCGTGGGGGGCCTCTACGGGCCGGAGGTCTACGACGCCTCGGCCTGCAACGCCGACGCTCGAAGTGGCCTGCAGGCGTCCACCTGCCGAGAGCTTGCCTGTACAGCTGGGTGATGCTGCCGACGGGCCCCCGTGCATCGGCGCGGAGGTCATACGTCTGTCTGATCTGAGCAGAATCGTTTTGGGCAGAAGCGTTGCGTAAGAGATTTGTGGCACCCGACGGAACGCTGGTGACGCGAACGGACTGGCACACAGCCGCTTCGGCCACCCGGGGCAGCGCTCTGCTGGGCGCTCGGACTCGCCATGGTCGCCAGCAATATCCAGGCGCTCTTCCACCCAACGTGGCTGGCTTCGCTCTGGTACGTTCCGTGGCTGCTCACCGGGGCACTGCTCGGGGCATGGGTCGCCTGCCGGGCTTTGGACAAAGCGACGACAGAAACAGGGGCGCCGCCTCAGCCGTCATCCTCACGCGGAAAGAGGGACATCAACACGGAAGACGCCGCCTGAAGCACCCCGCCAGAGAACGACCCGGAAAGACGCATGCGCGTAGCCTTCGCGATGCGCGGCCGGGCTCACGGGTGTTGCCTCACCCGCCGCAAAGACCACACCGGCTGTGCGGTCTCATTGACAACGGCGTTTTCGTCGTGGTCGAGGTGGCTTCGTTCCACGTACACGCTGGAGACGCGGCCGACGATGCGGAGCAGGTCGTGCGGGTCTGCCTTCCATCCACCAGATATCGGGCATGGCTCAGTTTGCTCCGCTGCGGGAGGGGGCGAGGGTGAGCAGGCCGCAGCCGTATGCCTTGGAGGGGCCGATGCCTTCGACAAGGCACGCGCTGAATGCAGCGGGGTCGGTGTTGCGCAGGCGTCCTTCGAAGGTGGCGGTGTGGAGGGTGACGCGTCGTCCTTTGCCGTTCGACCTCGCGGGCGGAGTTGGTGTCCCATGGGCTTGCTTCGGAGGCGGTCGGGGCCTCTCTATGAGCGGTTTGCCGCCTGGTCGAGGCCGGGTGCTCGAAGCCCTCTGCGGACAATCTGTCAGCCCTGGGGCTGCACGGGCTCCACATCCTTGGACAGGGGAACCTGTCCGGTGTTTTCCACGTGCCGCGCCGCAACCCAGACGGGCTTGTCCCGCAGCAGGTACCAGATACCGTTGCCGTCGATGACCTGGGCACGGACCTTGCTCTTCAGGCCGATCTGGGCGCCATGATGGAGTGTTCCGGTGACCGCCGAATCGGTGCTGGGGTACTTGCGCAGATTGACGCCGATGCTGCTGACGACAGTGCCGAATGGCTGCTGCGGGCTGGCCATCTCTTCCTCCAGGTCGTGGTTGGTGCCGCTTGATCACCTCACCCGTGAAGGGCGTGGTGACCGCAGAGTAGATCGTCGGACCGTGGAAATGCTGGAGGCTGTCATATGCCGACGGCCGGGTCGCAGGCATCGCGTGTCATCACCCGCGTCGTCTTTGCGGCCTGCCTCCGGTGCTGAACGCCAGCCAGCCGTGGCCGCGTATCTGGGTGCCAATGCCGACGGATCGCCCTCGCGCGACACTTCCACAGCGACGTCCCGCAAGGGCCCACGACTGATCACGCGGGGCAGGGTACGACCCGACGAACCGGGCGGAGGGGTGTCCATGGGCGCGGCACGACGACGAGAAGATCGAACGAGTGTCTACGCCGAGCCCGCTTGTACGATTCGCCGCTGGCGCTGGCGCTCGCGTTCCTGTGGTCTTCTCTGCAGCCACTGCTGTAGCAGTGTGCCGAGCTGAAAGGCTGCCTCGTTTCATTCGTGACCAACGCCCGGGTAACTGACGCCACCTCAGTCCTTGCCGCCGTAATACAGGCCGTTCGGATCGGAATAGGTCTCGGGGTGCGTTGCGGCGGCGTATTCGCCTCGCGCTTCGGCGCGCTGGTAGGCGTCGTGTGGTTGGGCTGATCCACCGCCTGTTCGAGGTCTGCCTGCTGCGCGATGGGGTATCCGCACACACGAGACCCGCTGCGAACGGAGCAACCCGATGAGCGATCACCTTCAGGTCACCTTCGACGCCCACGACCCGCGGGCACTGTCGTCCTTCTGGCGCGATGTGCTGGGCTACGTCCACCCCGGTCCGCCCGGTGTCGACCTGCCCGAGGACGCCGACCCGCTGGCTGCGTGGGACGACTTCCTCGCGCAGGCCGGCGTACCGGAGGAGCAGCGCAACACGAGGTCGGCCATCGAGGACCCGGACGGGAACGGTCCACGGCTGTTCTTCCGGCAGGTACCGGAGGACAAGGTCGCCAAGAACCGCGTCCACATCGACGTCCGTGCGGCTCCCGGACTGGAGGGAGACAAGCGGATGGCGGCGCTGGAGGCCGAGTGCGAGCGACTCGTCGCGCTGGGAGCGACGCGGATACGTCGGCATGAGCCCACTCCTCCGCTGGGCGTCGGCCACATCGTGATGGCCGACCTCGAAGGCAACGAGTTCTGCCTGGACTGACGCAGCTCAGCTGTAATCACCAAACCGCGGCAGTCGGCGATGACGACGTGTCCGGCAGTGAGGCGGGCGCGAAGCCGGGCTCGCAGAACGGCAAACCCTCACCGCTCGGATGCCGGACCCGTCGCAGATCAGCATGCTGGCGGAGCGATCACGCCGTCAGACGTCCACAGCCAGGCAAGAGGTCCTGCCCTGAGGGGCTTTGTGGTGGGTCAGGGCAGGTACGCGAGGTCGTCCGTATGCGGTTGGCTTCAGGAATGGGGGATGGGGAAAGTATTCAACTGGTGCTCAGGTAAAGGTGTTTCGCGCCATCCCAGGTGTACCGCTGCATCCTGTATCCGTCTTCCGCCGAGAGCGGGGTACGCGGCCGGTGCCGTGCCGACCGTGCCCGGGACGATTACTCGTACCACCTTCATCCCTGCGGCCTCGGCTTCGGGGGTCGTCAGGTCCACGTACAGCACCTCGTGTCCGGCCGCCTCAATGCGTGCCTGCAGGGTGCTCAGCGAGGGCGAAGGCGAGGGAGAGGAGTCCGGTAGGGCCGGGACGTCGTTCCAGGTGGCGTCCGGTCCGGCGGCTGCCCAGGCGAGGGAGCGCTGTGCGGCGCGTTCGTCGAGGTAGAGCTGCTGGTGGCAGAGGAGTTCTACGGCGTCCCGGCCGTCCGCGCGGTAGGCATCAAGGTAGGAGGAGTCGGGGCGCCACGGCTTCAGTGGGTTGTTTCTGTTCCGGTAGCCGTCGGCGAGGCGTGCGAGGGCTTCCGGGGTGTTGAGGGTCCGGCAGGTGAGCTGGAGGGAGAATGCCTCCGCCAGGGCCTTGGATGCCGCGGCCTCCGCGCTTCCCGCCCGTATCGCGAAGCCCATCGTGAGCCAGCCTTCGGCCTTGCTGCGGACGTACGCGCCGATGGTGGGCAGGCCGAACTGGTTCTCCAGGTACGTCAGATCGACCTCGAACCCGTCCAGTGCCGGGCCGATGAGCTCGCGGAAGGAGTCGGTGACGGGGAGGCGGGGCGGCGGTACGGCATTCGCCCACCACACGGCAACCGTGTCGCGTTCGATTACTTCTTCGAGTCCGGAGACGATCGCGTGTTCGTGGTCCGTGCCGGCGGCTATGCCGCCGATCACGGGGAAGGCGTGCCGTGCCTCCTCGTGCTTGCGGGGCATACGGCGCCAGAGTGTGTAGGTGGCGAATGCCGGGACGTACACCTCCGCATTCTGCGTCAGGGACATGCCGCGGACCCAGTGGACCGGGGTGTCGGGCAGGAACGGGGCGAAGGGGAAGTCCTGGCGCTCGTACTGGGTGGGTGAGTAGAGCGTGAGCCGTGCCGGGTCCAGGGCGTTCAGGCCGCGGCGGAGCAACTGCTGGTGGCTGCCGTGGACCAAAGCCTCGGGGTCCGGCGGGCAGGTGCCGCAGTAGCGTTCGACGGCTTCGCCCACCGCGGCGCGGCTCGCCTGCCCGGGACTGGTCCACGACATGCCGAAGGCCTGTCTGTCCGCCTGCCAGGGCATGGTCCGTGTGTGGTCCGCGATGTCCGCGACGGCCAGACGGAGTGTGGGGGGAGTCGGCCCCGGTCCGTTGAAGACTCGCAGGCGCGTGACGACATCGGGGGGCAGTTCGGGTGCGGAAGGCACGGGTGTCGCGACCGGGCCCGGCCGGGGCACCGCGAGGGTGCCCCGGCCGGTCGCCCGAAGGCGTTCTTCTGTCATTAGGACAGGTACGCCGCTACACAGTTGTCGACGACGAACTCCTCGTTCTCGTCGGCGAGGTACGCGGAGACGCAGTTGTTCAGAACAAACTGCTCGTCCTGGTCTTCCATCTCGAAAGCGTTCATGATGGCTGCCCTCTCAACTCGGTATTCGAATGACTCTCCCGGGAGGGAGAGTCGGCCGGGGACGGGGAACCGTTCCCGGCACGCACGCCCGAGCGGAACTCGTGGCGTGCGAGCTTGGATAGCGGGCCTGTGATCCAGGCCCAGATCACACCGGCGACGACGGCCAGGGCGGCACACACGCCCCACAGGACCCCAGGGCCGCCGGAGTCGAGCAGGAGCCCACCGCCTGCCGGCGCGAGGAAGGCGGCGGCGGTCCAGGCCGTCCCGTACAGGCCCTGGTATCGGCCGCGCAGTCGTTCCGGCGCACGGTCGGCAGCCACCGAGCTGCCCGCCGGTGCCTGCAGCATCTCGCCGAACGTCCAGATCACGACGCAGAGGGCGTACGCGACCACGCCGTCCGCGAAGGCCATCAGGCCGAACCCCACGGCCAGCAGGAGCGACGCGGCGAGCAGTGTCCCGGCCCTGGAGCGCTCACGGACCAGCCGTGTCAGGGCCACCTGCAGGGTGACGATGAGTACGCCGTTGAGGGCGTGCAACCAGGTGAAGACCGTCGGGTCGTGGCCGTCCCGTGCCACCACGATCGGCAGCATCGTGCTCCCCTGCTGGAACACGCAGGCGAAGAGCAGGGCGGCGAAGCAGAACGCGAGGAACGGGCGGTCCTTCCATACCGAGCCGTCATGCGCGTCTTTCTGTTGTGGTCTCGCCTTTGCACTCCGGCTTCCCTTTGGCGCTGTGCGCGGACGGGTCTCCGGGACCTTTGCCATGACCAGAACCGCGCACAGCGCTGTGGCCGCGGCATCGGCGACGAACACCAGCACGTAGCCGTGGGTCACCATGACTCCGGCCAGTACGGAGGACACCGCCACACCGAGATTCAGCGCCCAGTAGTTGAGGGCGAAGGCGCGCTGTCTGTCCTCGGGAGGGACGACGTCTGCCAGCGCCGCCTGCATGGCCGGGCGGGCGGCGGCGGCGCCGGCTCCCATCGCGAAAGCAGCGACCGCTATCGCCCAGCCGGCCTGGACCAGGCCGAGCGAGGTCATGCACACCGCCGTCCAGCAGTGCGCGGCGAACAGCGTGGTCCTGCGGCCGAAGCGGTCGGCCGCGATGCCGCCGCCGATCGTCCCCAGCACGCCGCCCAGTCCGATGAGCGAGATGACGGCACCGGCGTGCGCTGCCGAGTAGCCCCGCTCCGAGGTCATGTAGAGGGTGAGCAGTGGACCGACGAAGCCGCCCGTCCAGTTGACCAGGATGCTGAGCCAGATCCACCAGAACGCGCTCGGCAGACCTCTCGCCGATGTCGGCAACAGCCGCTGGCTCCCCGTCGCCTTTGTCACCGGCGGTCACCCGGAACAAGTCGGCAGTGTGAATACCGGACGCCCTGGAGCCTCTTCCCCTGCCTCTGTGCCCAACCGCTCCAGCAGACCCGGTTCCTGGACCGCCTCGACGAGCGTCGCCCGCAGTTCGGCGTACCACTGGTCTGCCGTCGCCGCGTCCGCGAACCGGGGCAGGTCCTGGCGGACCACCTGGCGCTCCGTGGCGAGTTGCCGCAGCAGAAGCCGCAGCAGGTCTGCGGCGGAAGGCAGCCGGCTGCCCAGCGTGAGGTGCAGGGAAGGTCCGTCGGCCGCCCGGACCGTGTGCCACCAGCCACGGGGCAGATAGAGGACATCGCCCTCGCTCAGCGTCCCGGACCAGCCGGCGTCCGAGGGGTGTGGCTTCGGCGGACTGGTGAGTTTGCCGACCGGGTGGGCAAGCGTCGGCGGGTGCAGGTCCCAGTTCTTCTTCCCCGCCACCTGGAGGATGATCACGTCGTGGTCGTCCCAGTGGGTGTCGAAGCCCTGCGGAGCGCCACCCACGTTCGCGTACAGATTGGCCTGTACGAGGTTGCGCAGGCTCTCCTCCACCCGGCCGACGAGCGCCCGCAGCGGAAGGTGCAACTCCTCGACCCCGTCCACGGCGAGCGTGGCACCGTCGGCCAGGGCGCCGGTCAGCACCTCGGGGCGGAGCCTCAACGGCCGTCCTCGGGGAGCCAGTTGCGGTACGGGCTCGGAGCACGAGGTCATGCTCATGCCGCGTGCCGCCCGGACCAGGTGCATCCGGGAGGGGTCGACTCGGCTGGTTTCAAGAATGGCGTTCAGATCGTCCCAGCCGAAGATGCCGTTGAACCGCCCCGGCTCACCGCGGCAGAGCAGTGGCCGTACTCCGAGGTGTCCTGCGAGAAACGCTTCCTCTTGGAGGGGCCTGATCAGCCCTTTGAGTCCCTCTTCCGGGACACAGCCGAAGGAGCCGGCGTCGTGGATGTCGGGACCAGTGGCACTTCTTGTGATCACGCGTCGCCCCCCTGCGCAAGGCTGATGGACCGTCAACTACCATAGGCCTGCCCGATTACCATGTCGTCTATGTTGCCTTTTTGCACTGAGGCAACATTAACGACAGAGTCTACAAGTGGCAACCCATCGGCGTGCTGCATCACATTCGGGCGCTACTGAGAGTAGCCGTGTGGGCACATACTGTTTCGAGTTGCTATCGTCTGGCGCAGCAACGACCCACTCGACAGGAGTGCTGGATGATCTGGCGTACCGAAGTGCTCGACCAGCTCGATCTGTACTGGGACCACCAGTTAATGCCTCGGCTGGCCGGTCTCACCGACGACGAATACCTGTGGGAGCCGGTGCCGGACTGCTGGACGATCCGGACCGACGGGGACGGCAGCGCGATGTTCGACTGGCAGGATCCGGTCCCGGAGCCTCCTCCGGTGACCACGATCGCCTGGCGTCTGTGCCACATCGCCTTTCACGTACTGGGCATCCGAGCCAGCGCACACTTCGGCGACGGGTCCCTGACCATCGACACCGCGTCTTTGCCGGTCACCGCCGATGACGGTCTCGCGGCACTGCACGAGCACTACCACACCTGGCGCAAAGGGGTGCTCTCACTCGACGACGCGGGGATGCAGCGGCCGATAGGAGAAGTCGAGGGCCAGTGGGGAGAGCGGCCCATGGCGACCCTGGTCCTGCACGTCAATCGTGAAGTCATGCATCACGGAGCGGAGATTGCCCTGCTGCGCGATCTCTACCGCGCCGGCTTCAAGCAGGCGCGGTAGAGCAGGGCGCCGATCAGACGATGCGGACCGGCAGCCGGCTCACTCCGCTCGCGCGCGCGACGTGCGCCGCTTCCTTCTCGACGGCTTTCAACGGGAGACGGCCGGTGTCCGGGAACGGCGTCACCACCAGCTCCTGATCGAGGATCTCCCACACCCCGACGACTCGGCCGTCCTGCACGACGACCGGGGAGATCCATCCGGCGGCGCGGCTCACCGCGGAGCGGTGTTCTGCCGCGAGCATCACTTCGTCCTTGGTTCCGGGGCCGAGAAGGTACTGGTCGAAGCCGCCGAGCAGCCTGATTCCTTCGCACGGGGCAATGCCGGCGAGTTCCTCCGCGTGCTCCGTCAGGATCAAGGTCTTGCGTCCCTCGACATCGACCTCGGTCAGCTTGTCGCCCATGTCCCCGAACCACTTGCGCAGCCTCGGCTTGCTCGTGCTGTTGAGCGACAGCCAGCGGTCGAAGGTCTCGATCGTGGCAGGACCGTACGCACCCAGGTACGCCTCGATCACCGTGGGGGCGGCCTCGTCGGGCTCGGGCATCTTGCCCCAGTCCGAGCCGAACTGGCTTGCCGGCAGGGTGAAGGTGATCTTGTTACTCCGGTTAGGGCCGTGGCACAGGACACCTCGCCAGGCCAGCGGCTTGAGCACAGAGCCCCACCCCGACCGCAGCCGCTCCTCCATGCTCGCGAACCGCTTGTCGGCCACGAGCCGGGTAACCAGCTCGTCCCGGGTGAGCACCACCCCGTCGAGGATGCCTGCCACTTCCTCGGTCAACTCGTCGATCTGCTGCGGGGTAACGCCGGAGGCCCGCGTCCAGGAAGGCTTGAGCCAGCTTCCCGTGTTCGCCATGAGCGACAGGTAAGCGCCCGCTTCACTCGGTCGCAGCAGATGGAGGGTTCCGCGCATCGCCCAGGTCTTCATCAGCGCGAGATCGGCGACGTCCCGGTTGACGCTCTCCCGGTCGGGTGCCGACTGCCGAAGTGCGACGTTCAGCTCGGCGACACTCCAGACCTGCGCCTGTACGCCGCACAGTCTGCCGACAACTTCGCTCGCACTGGGCTGGGTACGCGGCTCCAGGAACTGCCGCCGCATCCGCCACGCAAAAACCTGCCTCCAGCTGACCTTCACGCCGTTCCTTTCAGCCAACAAACCACACACTGCACCAGACTCTGCATTTCAGCCTACACCGAGAGAGGTGGACTGCCGGCGGAACAGCGAACGTCCGCCGACAGCAAGTTCCGTATGCTGGTTTCCAGTTGGCGCGTATCAAATGTCAGGCGTCAGGTGTCAGGTGGTGGATGCCGCTTCCAGCCACAGGTCGGTGGGGGTGCCCAGGCGTACGGACTCCACGGCCACCATCCGGTATACGGACGCCGCCGTCGAGTGCGCGAGCATACCCCGCACGCCGTGCAGTTGGAGCGCGGTGCGACTGGCGAGCTGCGCGTGTTCGCCCGCGACTGCCAGGACCGCAGCCGTGTTGGGGTGCTCGTCGCGGTCGAGCTCCCAGGCGGCTTTGTTCAGCACCAGTCGCCAGCCGTCCGCTTCGCCGATCAGGAGTGCCAGCCGGTGCGCGACCGTCTGCCGCTCCACGAGCGGTTTGCCGGACTGTGTACGGGTGTTGACGTGGGCGCGTGCCACATCGACGATCCGGTCCGCGATGCCCAGCAGCAGTGCCGCCTGGCGGACTCTCGCCGCCGCGAGGGCGCGCTCCCAGTGGGCCGCGCTCACGGGCAGAGGCTGGGAAGCGGCTCCCTCGAACCTCAACCGCGAGGCGGGCATGCCGAAATGGTCGATGGACTCGGTGACGCAGGTGCCGGGCTCCGGGACCACGAGGCGCCACTCACTGCCGCCGCCGTCGGC
This sequence comes from Streptomyces sp. ISL-99, assembly GCF_018614005.1. Taxonomy (NCBI): domain Bacteria; kingdom Bacillati; phylum Actinomycetota; class Actinomycetes; order Kitasatosporales; family Streptomycetaceae; genus Streptomyces; species Streptomyces sp. ISL-99. The sequence goes on along the minus strand of NZ_JAGGPC010000021.1, from coordinate 113,737 downwards.
TGTCCGTACCACGCACAAACCGATGGCGCTGCGGGGCAGTGGCTCCGACTCACCCCACAACCGCCCTCCCGGCTTCACTTGTATGCCGGCGGGGCCGCGCGCGCCCACCACCACCGCGTGCCGCGTGCCCTTGTACAGGTCAGCGAGGATCTCCGCCAGGTGTTCCGTCGGTGCGTCGTCGCTGTCGAGCATGTCGAGTGCGAACGCGGTCTCCCGGTAGCAGCCGAGCGGTTCCAGCGCGTACCCCAGGCGTTCGTTCACGACGATGTCGGCGCTGAGTCCCAGCGCGAGCCCGCCAAGGCGTTCCGGTGCGTTGAGGGAGGGCACGCCGATGGTCGCCAGTTGAGCGGACAGTTCGCCGGTGCGCGTGAGCACCGTGTCCACCGCGTCCCGCAGACGCTGTTGCAGCGGATCAGGTCGCAGGTCCATCGCAGTCAGTCCCCCCTCGGGGCGTGGTCGAATACCCGGGCACTGCTCAAAATGTCCAGCATGACCTCCGACGCCCCGCCGGAGATGGTCATTCCGGGTGCCTCCCGGAATGCTGCTTCAAGGGTGCGGTCCCCGGCGTCGGACCCCGGTTCCAGCATGTCCGGCCCCAGCGTGTCCAAGGCCCACCACGCGATGCGCTGGGCCGATTCGCTGCAGTGCCATTTCGCGAACGAGGACTGTGCGATGTCAGCATTGCCGTCCTGGAGGTTCTGCATGACCTGGCAGCTCAGCAGCTTGCCGGCGGTGATCCTCGTTTCGTGGCGTGCCAGCTCGGCGCGTACGACGTCGGACGGTTGCCGGCCGTCTTCGTCGAGGCGTTCCGCGACCAGGTCCAGCCAGTGGCGTCCTCGCGCGTAGTAGTCCAGCCCCGTGCGCTCCGCGGCGAACATCTGGGTGATCAGCGACCACCCCTCGCCGACCTGGCCGAACAGCGCGTCCTCTTCCACGTGCACATCGGTGAACCAGATGTCGTGGAACTGTTCGTTGGCCAGACTGGGGATGGGCCGGATGACGACGCCGGGTGCGTTCAGCGGGACGAGGAACAGGGTGAGTCCTTCGTACTGACTGCCCTGCGGGTCGGTGCGCACCGCGATGAGCGCGATATCGGCGTAGGCGCTCTTGAGGTTGTAGGTCTTGCGTCCGTTGATGACCCATCCGGTGCCGTCACGCACCGCGCTGGTGGTGATGCCGGCCAGGTCGGATCCGTTGCCCGGTTCTGTGAACAGAATGCACGACGTGAGTTCGGTGCTTGCGATGGCCGGCAGCAGAGTCTTGCGCTGGTGCTCCGAGCCCGCCGCCAGAATCAGTGAACCGACGTTCTGCACCGAGATGCAGTACAGGTTCTGCGGTATCCGGTGGGCGACGAGCTTTTCCAGCAGCGCCACGGTCGCGGTGAAGTCGGCGCCCCTGCCGCCGTATTCGACCGGCCAGGAGGGTGCGAGAATGCCCGCGTCGCCCAGGTGCCGGTACAGCTCACGGGGGTTGCCGTCCATACCGTCCTGCCGGGCAAAAACGTCCTGCAGCAGCCGCCCCGTCTCCGGCGCCGTCAGGATCTCCTCGACTTCGTTCGCGAAGTCGACGCTCTCCGGTGGCACATCGAAGTCCACGCTCTCACTCCTTGTCAGTAGTCATCGAACGCGACGAATCGCGGCGTGCACCGTCCGCATGATTTGGGCCTGGTGCTCGGTGAGGAAGAAGTGCCCGCCCGGCAGCACGGAGAGGGTGAACTCCCCCGACGTCTGGTCCCCCCAACGGCGCATCGCTGCCACTGGCACCTCGGGGTCGGCATCTCCGCACCACGCGGAAATCGGGCAGGAGAGCAGCGGCTCCTGCCGGTACCGGTAGTTCTCGATCATTGCGAAATCCGCTCGGATCATGGGCATGAGCAGATCCAGCAATTCGTCGTGCTCGAAGACCGTCTGGTCCGCGGCACCGTAGTCGCGCAGCATCTGGATGAACTCGGGGCGGGGCAGGTCACTGACGGGAGCCGGCGGACGGACGATCGTCGGTGTGGGGCGGCCACTCACGAACAGGTGCTGAACCGGCCGGCCCAGGGTCCTGAGACGCCTGGTGACCTCGAACGCGAGAATCGCACCCATGCTGTGCCCGTACAGGAGCACTTGGGTGGGTTCAGCAGCGATCGTCTCGGCGATTTCCTCGGCGAGTTGAACCATGTCCTTGGCCGACGGCTCGGCCATTCTGCCGCCACGGCCGGGGAGCTGCACCGGCACCAGTTCGATGGGGCCGGTGCAGTGTTTCACCCAGTCGGCATAGTAGGTCGCGGAGCCGCCCGCGAAGGGGAAGCAGTAAAGACTGTGCGTCGCGGTGGCGGAGCGGAACCGGCGGTCGAACCACAGCCGTGCGTCGGGCCGGTGAATCGGGTAGCTGCTCACCGCGCTTCCGTCTTCCGGGGTGTGAACCGCACCGGCATGCTCTTGTAGCCGGGCACGAAGTGGGAGGCGACATGCCGCACCTCGCCGGCGATCTCGACGGTTTCCACCAGGTCCAGGATCTCGTCGAGGAAGATTTCCAGTCCGACCTTGGCCAGGTTGGCGCCGATGCAGTAGTGCGGTCCCAGGCCGAACGCGAGGTGCTTGTTCGGCCGTCGCGTGACGTCGAAGGTGTACGGGTCGGCGAAGACGCGCTCGTCGCGGTTGGCGGCACCGATCCAGGCACTGACCGGCTCGCCCGCCCGGATGGTCCGGCCGTGCAGCTCCACGTCCTTGACGGCGTATCGCATGAGTGCGGTGACCGGTGACGACCAGCGCAGGAGCTCCTGGAGGCAGGACGCGCGAAGTTCCGGATTCTCCCGTACGGCCTGGAACTGCTCGGGGTGCTCGGCCATCAGCGTCATCAGGGTGCAGAGCGCGTGCGGCGTGGTGACGTTGGCGCCGATGAGCAGCACGAAGGCGTTCAGGAGGACTTGCTCCTGCGACATCGGCCCTTCCGACAGGTCCATCGCAAGCATCGCGCCGATGACATCGGGATCGACGTCTTCGCGGGTACGTTGCGCGTACTCCTTCTGGAAGTACTCGAACAGCTCGTGCCGGGCCTGGCGCACGGTGGCCTGCGCGTTGCCGGTGGAGTAGTCCGGGTCGTCGTAGGCGATTGTCATCATGACCAGTTCCGCGAGCCTTTCCCAGGACTCGGAGGGAAGGCCCATGAGGGTGCCGGTGACGGCCATCGGGAACATCATCGTCTTGTGGGCGATGTCGTACACATCGGCGTCGAGCGCCGACTGGATCAAATCCCGCGACAGGTCCCTGAGCAGCTTCTCCTGGGTGGCGACCACGGGCGGGGCGAACGCCTTGTTCAGCGGTTCCCTGAACTCCCTGTGCCGTGGCGGGTCGGTGTCGGCCATCATGTTGTCGGACGCGATGTCCGCTGTGTTGAGGTCGAGCACGCACAGGATCGTGCCCCGTCGGGAGGAGAACTCCCCGTGACTGCGCAGGACTCTGCTGACGTCCTCGTGGCGGGTCACGACCCAGAACGGCTCCCGGCCACCGCCGGGTTCCGCCCGGTAGAGCGGCTGGTTCTCGCGCAGGTCTGCCCACAGTGCGTGCATGTCCGTCGAGGCGTGGAATCCGGAGTCGAGCAGGTCGGAATCCTGGAACTGCACGGGACAGAATGGCGGCTTTGAAATAATCATCTACCGTACCTCTCGGATTCAATCAGCCAGAGCGCAGCATTCATAGGCGAGTCGGTGTGAGGGAGTCAGGAAATCCGGAGTCGCCGCTCCCACAGGTATGCGTAGAACGGCAGGTGGTGTTCGTAGAAGCGCCGCAACAGGAGGTCGTTGTCGATCGTCCTGTCGTACGTCCGCTCACGGCGTTGCACCGTGGTACTGGCACTGACGTCGGCGTGCCAGCGGGCGGACTGGCTCCATTCCGGCCGCTCCCCCGGCTGCCATTGCAGGGCGTCGGCGCGGAAGGGCAGGTCCACCGCTGCGCAGTATTGCTGAACAGTCCGCTCCGGGTGGTCGACGAAGTCGTCGGAGTCCAGGACCACCGGACTGCCGCCGGCTTCGAGCACCGCCTGGTAGATCCGGTACAGGTACTCGATGCCCACTTCATGAAGGCCCATGTCGGGTTTGATGGCCGCGAACGACGGAATGATCTCCCGCGGGTTTCGCAGCAGGAACGCGTGCCGTCCACTCTTCAGGAAGTCCTGGCGCCCGAATATGGAGTCGTACGTGCAGTCGGTGGTGTCCTTGAAGAACACGGTCTGCTCTGCGGAGAGCTCGATCAGCGTGTCCGTCAAGGCCTCCGTGGAATTCACCGCACGGCCGCCGACCTCTGTGCTGCCGTCATTGGCGATGTTGCAGAACGGTTCGTGCAGCGTCAGGAGGTCTCGGCGTTCCACCATCATCCGGAAGAACACCGTCGAGCGGGAGCGGGGCGCGCTCCACAGGGCGAGCAGCGAGGGGCGGCCGGCGGTCGCGCTCATTTCGCCGCCCTTTCCTGCGCCTCGATCTCGGCGACGGCCCACTCGACGATGGATCCCGCGACGTCGATGTGGGTCGCGTCGATGGCGCCATGGAACTCGGGGGTGTGGTTGACCTCATTCGCGTACAGCCGCTCCTGCTGGTCGATCAACAGGTCGACGCCGAGGAATCCGCCCCCCACCGCATCCGCCGCTGCCACAGCGATATCGGTCAGTTCGGGGGTGATCGGGCAGGGTGTGGCCGCGCCACCGATGGCAGTGTTGGTCCGCCAGTCGTCGACCGCGTTCTTGTAGATCGCGCAGACCACCCGGTCACCTGCGACATAAGCCTTGATGTCACGTCCGGGCTTGTCGATGTGCTCCTGCAGATAGAACACGTGCTGCTGTGGATTCGGCAGAGCGGCCCGGTGCTCGAGAATGGCCCGGCCCTGCTCCTCGTTCTGGACTCTCGCGGTCAGATGTCCCCACGATCCGGTGACCGGTTTGACCACCACGGGGTATCCGAGCTTGGGCATGGCGTCCAGGGCGGCCTCGGTTCCCCAGGTGACTGCGGCCTGCGGCATCTGCAGTCCGGCGGAGTGGAAGGCGAGCGCGGTGCGGAGTTTGTCGCCGCAGATCTCCAGCACCGCCGGTTTGTTGTACGTGGGAACTCCGAGCGCTTCCAGCGTGGTCGCGACGGAGACGGCACGGCTGTGGCTCACTTCGCGCATGAGCGCCGCACGATAGGGCGGCCGGCCGTCGGCGAGCAGCACCCTCAGCTTCCGTGGATCGACGTGCTCGCAGCGCAGACCGAGCTTCTCGAACGACTCAAGGATCAGTCGCTCCTCCCGGCGGATCCGGGAGGCGACTACGGCTATGGGCATAGCAGTTCTGTCCACGGTTGCCCTTCCCGATCTACGCCGTACAGCATTCGGTGCAGATCGCATTCAATGCGGATCAATTTCGGGTGGTGGGGGTGACGTCGGCCGACCTGCGCGTCAGGTCCGTCGGGACAGCGCGTCCGCCGCGAGTTCGAGCTGATCGAGGGCGACTTCGAGGCGGCGGATGAGTTCGGTGCTGTGCCTGCGCAGTTCGTCGGGCCGGTGCCGCTCCCAGACCCGCGCGTGTGCGCCCGTCATACGGACTCCGGTCCAGCCGTGTGCGACGGCGTCCACGCCGGCCGCGGCCTCCGCGAGTTCGCGGATCCGCCATTTAGTCGACTGGGTACGCAGGAACTCCGCATGCAGGCCGGCCTGCGCCTGGATGTTCCAGCTGATGACGTACAGCTCGCTCAGGGCCTCGGAAGCGGCGTCCGTCCCGGGGGCGAGGGCGCACAACTGGTCGAGGTAGTGACGGAGGCCCGCCACCCCTGTCTGGGTCTGCGCGGTGGACTCCTGCCGGTACCGGGTGACGTTCTCCCGGATGACGTGGCCGACCCAGTCGAGGTCCGGTTCCGGAGCGGGTCCCGCCATGTGTGCCCGCAGCCAGCGCCGACCGCTGGGGCTGGCGCTGAAGAACACGTCCGCGTCGTCCGGTGGGTTGAGCGAACCCCAGCTCGCCAGGAAGTCGGCGATGGGGATCGCGTCCTGGAATGCGGGCGGTTGGGCGTCGGAGACGTACACCTCGGTGTCCGTGATCCGGTAGACCACCAGGAGATGTGCGGCGTGCACGTCGTGGAAGGCGGGGCGGAACGGCAGATAGAAGTTGTCGACCGCGGCGATGGGCAGCACGCCTGCCGCCAGGGCCTCGCGCAGATCGTCGAGTCCGTCGCCGCCGCTGCGGTGCCAGGTCGACTCGAACGGGTGGAAGAGGGCAAGCCGTTTGGCCAGCGAGTCGGGTTCCGAGAAGAAGAAGTACTCCTCCGAACTCCAGGCGCCGGGGTGGCGGCGGAACTCCCACGGTGCGCCCAGGACGGTCACCGGGTCGTGGCCGTCGTGGATCAACGCCGTCGCCAGGGTGCCGTGCAGGCAACTGCCCAGATCGCGCGTCCAGAGACGGACCGGCTGTGCGGTGGTGCCGGCGGTGCTCATATCGCCGCTCCCTGTGCGCGTCGCACGTCGATTCCCGTCACCAGCGTGAGGGCGAAGACGTGCATCGCGACCAGTCGCGGCAACCGCAGGGACTGCGCAATACCGCGGCGTGGCATCCCTACGCGGGTCAGCCACATTGTGGTGGGCAGTCGCTCCTGGACGTGGTGCGGGTAGTGCATCCTGGAGGTGCGGAAGGCCGTGAGTTCACCGAAGGCCGGTGTGCCGTCCAGGAAATCCGAGACCCCCACCCGGAGCGGGTCGGCGTGCCCGTCCTCGTAGTGCGCCCAGATCGTGTCCTCGCTGCGCCGTTCGGAGGCGGCGAGCAGATAGATCCAGTCGTACTGGCCCGGGGGGATGTCGATGACCTGGCCCTCGCACCGTACGTTGTCCCCCTTCGCGTGAGCATTCGCCCACGTGAAGGGGATGCCGGCCACCTCGATCAGGGCGCCGGGCGTGGGGAGTTCTTCCGCGGGGAAGGAGTTTCCCCATGCGTTCAGCCGTCCGGAATCGAGATCGGAGACGCTGGTCGTCGCCCGGTTGTTGAGCAGGTCGTCGATGCCGATCAGGCAGAATTCCGGTGCCGACGCCGTTCCGGGCAGCCTGTGCACGCGTGGGCCGGGCTTGGCGGCGGTGAGTACTGAATTGCCTGCCACTTGACTCATCAATCCCCCAGTCACTGGAGTGAGCTGTGCGTGCGTCCTGCCACTCCAGCGGGATCGGGCACAGTATTGAAGTCGACAATCATGGTGTCGCGCCAGCCCGACTCGGACAGCTCGTCGGGCCGGATCTCGCTGACGTCGTGCTCCATCGCCGTGTCGGACAGAATCAAGGTCTCCAGTGGCTCGGTCATGGTGACCGAGTACTGCGCCTGCGACTCGTTGTTCCGGAACACTTGATTTCGTCCCCCGACACACTGGTGCCGGTCGATCAAATGTATGGCCACATAGGCGTGACCGTCCGAGTGGCGGCCCTCCGGCGCGGGTTCCGAACCTTGGTCGGCGTCCGCGAAGACCCGGATGAAATGGATACCGAGTTCCCAGTCCTGCTTCCCCGCCACCTCATTGACCAGGTCGACGGTCTCCCGCAGAATCCGGGGAAAATGGTTGCTGGCCAACACGGTGTCCGTCAGCGGCTCGAACACGCGTAACTGATCACCGAATGCGCGGTTGATCTCTTTGCTCTGGAAGAACTCGGTGCCGTGCAGCGGTTCCAGAGTGCCGTCGCGGTGGGCGAGTACCCTGCCGAACCGGCGATTTCGACGACACCGTTCCTGACCGAGATAGGCATCCGGAACCAGTTCGTCCCATGACGCCGCGAACTGCTTCCAGTCGTGTCCTTCGGCCGGCAGGCGCAGGTGGCCGTGTGCCCAACCATGCTGAGCGAAGTAATCGGCGCGTAAACCTCCGGGCGTCGATCTGTCGATCAGCACTGAGTCCTGACCTGGCATGCGTGGCTTCCCCTCAGCGGTTCAACGTGAACGAGTGCCATCTGCAATACTACAGACACAACATGGCGTCTCGTCGATTTTCTGGAGACTCTACAGCGGGCCGGGCCCGGGACAGATGGATCACACGGTCCCGGGCCCGGGTGGAGTGGGGTGGTGAGATCGTCACCACCCCGGGTCGGACGGCCGGTCAGCCAACGGCCACCGGAGCGGCTTCCCGCTGCCCCTGCGACTCCGATTCGCCGTCCACGGACAGGAGTTCGTCCGCGGCGGCCTCCTCGGCGTCCGCGTCGCCCTTGACCTCGGTGGCGAGGAACTCCGCCAGCGCGCGGACCGTCGGGTTGCTCCACAGGATCGTCGGCGGCAGGTCCACCGCGAAGCACCTGTGCAGTCGTACCCGAAGCGCCACGGTGAGCACGGAGTCGACACCGAGTTCGAGCAGCGGCCGGTCGATCGCGATGTCGTCCACCGCGAGGTTGAGCTCGGCGGCCACTTGCTCGTGGGTCTCCTTCAGCACCAGCTCCGGCAGCTCCTGGGCCGGCACGGTGGCCCAGTCCACGCCGCCTGCGCCGGTGCTTTCCGCGCCGGCGTCGGTGACAGACAGGTGCGAGAACACCGGCAGCGTGTGGTCGGGCATGACCCGCATCACGGCGACGTACGGCAGGCCGAACCGGTCCGCGTACGCCCAGCTGCGCAGCGCCTCGGAGACGGTGATCCCGCCGAGTCCGCGGGACTCGGCCTCCAGGATCGTCGCCCTGCCGGTGGTCTCGCCCATGCCGCGGCCGATCCACTGCGCCCACCCGAAGCTGGTCGTGCCCAGCTCGCCCTGGGAGCGCCGCAGTGCGGCGAGCGCGTCCAGGAAGGAGTTCGCGGAGGCGTAGCTGACCTGGCCGGTGAGCCGGGCCAGTTGGCCGCACGAGGAGAACATGGTGAAGAAGTCCAGCGTGCCGGCCGGGAAGAGCCGGTGCAGGACCATCGCGCCGTCGGCCTTCGGACCCATGGTGGTGTCCAGGTTCGATGCGCTGGTCTTCTCCACCAGCGCGTCGGACACCACACCGGCGCAGTGCACGATGCCGCGCACGGGCGGCATGTCCAGCGCACCGGGGTCGAGGGCACGGGCCGTCGCCTCGGGGTCGGAGATGTCCAGCCGCAGCACTCGTACCGTGGCTCCGGCCGCCTCCAGGGCGACCACCTCGGCGATCTGCGCGGCCACGGCCGGGTCTTCCACCCGGTCCCACTCCGACCGGGACGGAAGGCCCCGCCGGCCGATGAGCACCAGTCGCCTGGCACCCTGCTCGACCAGGTGCCGCGCGGCCTCCAGGCCGAGCGCGCCCAGGCCGCCGGTGATCAGGTACGTGCCGTCAGGACGGCAGTCCACCGGCTCGCGCTCCGCGGGCCGTTCGACCTGCCGCAGCCGGGCCGCCGCGACACCCACGGGGGCGAGCGACAGCACGTCCTCGGTGGGCGGCAGGGCACCGAGCAGCCAGGCCACCTGCTGCGGCTCGACGCCCTCCGCGACGTCGATCACGCCGCCCCACAGGTCGGGACGCTCACCGGCGACGATCCGTCCGGCGCCCCACAGCGGGGCGTGCGCGAGTGCGGCCTCCGTGAGGCCCGCCCGTACCTCTTGGGTGAGCGCCCATACCTTGGGCCGGTGCTGCTCGTCCGGGATCGCCGCGACCTGCTGTACGGCGTCGACGAGCGCCTGCGCGCACCGGCGGGCCGCCTGCTCGGGGGCCTCCCCGGGCAGCAGGGCCTCGGGCGCCACGATGACCACGTCGCCGGAGGCGAGCAAGCCGTCGCCGATCGCGGTCGCGTCCGGCACCGCCCGGGCCTCCACGCCGCGCGCGGCGAGTGCCTCGATGAGTGCGGGACCGTCGGCGGGCCGGCCCACCAGCAGGGCCTTGGACGGCACCGGCGCGTCGGCCGGCACCTCCACCGGCTCCCAGACCAGCTCGTGCACCAGGTCGCGCGGGCCGACCGCACCGGATCCGATGTCCTGGACCTTGACGTAGCGCAGCCCGCGGGCCTCGCAGACCACCGTGCCGCTCTCGTCGGCCACCGTCATGCTGATGGTGTCCGGCGTGCGCGGGTCACGGACGGTGTGCACGTAGATCCGGGGCGGCGGGGGGCCGACGAAGGACAGCGACTCCAGGTGCGAGCAGGTGCGCAGGACGTTCGAGTTCTCGTCCATCACCAACACGCCACTTGCGGTCAGCGCGGCGTCGATGACCGCGGTCCAGCTGGACGGGTGCAGCTTCGGTGTGTGGTCCACGGTGATCGTGGACAGCTGCTCGTCCTCGCCGCGCAGGAGCTCCTCCACGACCCAGGGGAAGGTGTAGCCGTCCACGCCCATGGTCCGGAAGATCCCGTCGACCTTGGCCCAGGTCCAGGACTCCGGGCAGCGTGCCCGGATGACGTCCGGGTTCTCCATCGGGGTCGCCCCGACCTCCGGCTCGTGCACGACGGTGGCGGTGGTGTGGGTCAGCCATTCGTCGTCGCGGACGCTGCCGCTGTCCTGGTCGCGCTTGATGCGGCTGGCGATACGTACCTTGTCCTGCTCCATCACCACCTGCACCACACGCGTCGGGTGCGCGGCCAGCGGGATGCGGAAGACGATGTCGCGCAGTCCGCAGGCCGGCTCGCCCTCGTTGGTGGCCGCGCCGATGAACGAGTTGAGCACCACGGAGGCGGGCACCGTCTCCACGCCGACGACCTTGTGCGACTGCGCGTAGGGGCGGTTCTCCATGTGCAGCTCGGTCTGCCAGACCCGCTGGACCGGGGCGCTGGCGACGGTGGTCCGTGCGCCGATCAGCGTGTGGGTCTGCGGGTCGTGGCCGAAGCCCGCGCCCTGCTCCGGTGCGGTGTCCGGGAAGATCCAGTACGGCCGGTGCTGCCAGCGCACCGCCGGGACGTCCACCAGGTCACCTTCGTACGACCAGGAAACCGGGCTGCCGAGGCTGTGCAGCCGGGCCAGGCCGGCCAGCATGGTGCGCTGTTCCGGCTGCTCCCTGCGCAGGGTGATCGCCACCTGGGCGTCGGAGACCCCGGCGTCCAGTGCGGTCTCGGTGATGGAGTGCGCCACCACCGGGTGCGAGGAGACCTCCAGGAAGACCCGGGTGCCGTCGTCGAGCGCGGCCCGTACGGCTTGGTGGAAGCGGACCGGGTCGGCCAGGTTGGTGGCCCAGTACTCGCCCTCGCGGGGTGCGTCGGAGCGCGGGTCAGGGAGGGCCGTGCTGTACAGCGTCACCCGCGGGGTGCCGGCGTGCAGCTCGGAGGCGGCCTGTCTGACCTCGTCGAGTACGTCCTGTACGTGCGGACTGTGGAAGGCGACATCGGTGTTCACCCGGCGGGCCTGGATGCCGTCGGCCTCCAGGTCGGCCAGCAGGGCCTCGACCGCGTCGGTGTCGCCGGACACCACGGTGGACAGGGGGCTGGCGGCGATCGCCGCGACCACGCCGTCCCGGCCGGCCACCCGCTGCTCGACGTCGGCGAAGGCCATCGGCACCATCGCCATCGCGCCGCGTCCTGCGACCTGCTCCAGGGCACGGGCCCGGCGGCAGGCAAAGCGTGCTGCCTCTGCCCGGTTCAGGCTTCCGGCCACCGTGGCGGCGGCGATCTCGCCGACCGAGTGTCCGATGATCGCGCCCGGGCGCAGGCCCAGTTGCGACCACACCTCCGCGAGGGCGACCTGCATGGCGAAGGTCATCGCCTGGGTACGGGAGACCGTCCAGGGGCCGCCCGCCTCGATCGCCTCGCGCGGGGTCCACCCGAGCTCCTCGGCGAACACCGGGGCGAGTTCGTCGATGACCTCGGCGAACACGGGCTCGGTGGTGAGCAGTTCCTGGCCCATGCCGGACCACTGCGCGCCGTGCCCGGAGAACACCCAGGCCGGTCCGGCGGCACCGCTGTCGCCGAACGTGGACGCCGACTCCAGGGCCACCGCGGGCGAGGTCTCGCCGTCGGCCAGCGCGTCCAGTCCCGCCACCAGTTCCTCGGTGGTGCCGGCCACTACGGCGGCGCGGCGGGCCAGGTGGGAGCGGCGGGCGGTCAGCGTGTGGGCGAGGTCGTCCAGGTCGGCCTCCGGGTGCGCGCGCACCCACTCGGCGACCGAGCCGGCCAGCCCTCGTACGCCCTGCTCGGAGGCCGCGGACACGGGGAAGACCCAGGGGCGGGCCGTCTTCGCGGCGGCAGCCGGGCGCTTGGCCGCGTCCGGGCGCGGCGGGGCCTGCTGCAGGATGGCGTGTGCGATCGAGCCGCCCACGCCGTAGCTGGAGACTCCGGCGCGCATGCCGTGTTCGCCCTGCGGCCACGGTGTCGGTTCGGCGACGAGGCGCATCCCCGCGGCCTCCAGGCCGAGTTCGGGATCGGGCTCCTCGTGCGGGCTGGGCGGCAGTTCGCCGTGCCGCATCCCCAGCAGGACCTTGATCACGCCGGCGATGCCGGAGGCGGCCTCGACGTGGCCCACGTTCGGCTTGAGCGTGCCGATCAGCAGCGGGTGCTCGCTGTCCCGGCCGGGACCGAAGACGCTGCCGATGGCCTGGGCCTCCGCGGCGTCGCCGAGCTGGGTGCCGGTGCCGTGCGCCTCGACGTACTGCACCGTGCCCGGGTCGATGCCGGCCCGCTTGTAGACCTCTTCCAGCATGCGCTGCTGGGCGGCGCCGTTCGGCGCCATCATTCCGTCGGAGCGGCCGTCCTGGAAGACGCCGCTGCCCATGATCAGTCCGTGCACCGGGTCGCCGTCGCGGACCGCGTCGGACAGGCGCTTGAGTACGACGACTCCGCCGCCCTCGCCGCGCCCGTAACCGTCGGCCGCCTTGTCGAACGACTTGCTGCGCCCGTCCGGAGAGGTCGCGGAGGCCGCGTCCAGGGCCACCACCAGGGCCGGCGAGGCCATGATGTTGATGCCGCCGACGATGGCCACGCTGGTCTCACCGCTGTGCAGGGCCTGGCCGGCCACATGCAGGGCGGTCAGCGAGCCGGCGCAGGCGGTGTCCACGGCCATGCTGGGGCCGTGTGCGTCCAGGAAGTACGAGATGCGGTTGGCTATGCCGTAGAAGGTGGTGCCGTTCACGGCCCAGGCGCCCGTACGGTCCAGGTCTTCCAGCAGACGGCGGCCGTAGTCGTTGGAGTTCGCCGCCACATAGACCCCGGCGTCGGTGCCCGCCAGCGAGGTGGGCGGCAGCCCGGCGTCGCACAGCGCTTCCCAGGCCATTTCGAGCATGATCCGCTGCTGCGGGTCGATGTACTCGGCCTCGCGCGGCGTGATCTGGAAGAACTCGGCGTCGAAGCCCTCGATGTCCTGCATGAACGAACCCTTGCGGGTGGTCTTGCGCAGGATCTCGCGGGTCCGGCTGTCGGTCTCGTACGGGTCCCAGCGCCGGTCGGGCATCTCGCCCACGGCGCTGCGTCCGGCGCGCAGGAAATCCCAGAGCTGTCCGGGGGTGTCGAGGTCGGGGGCGAAACGGCAGCTCATGCCGATCACCGCGAGGGGCTCAACGGACGGGTCCGGAGCCACGGATGGGTTCTGCACATTCTCAGCCAACGCGCACTGCTCCCTTGTCGACACCGGCGCGGCGCAGACTCAGCGGCCGCAAATCAGTCCACACCTCGGCGATATGCGCGAGGCAGTTGCTCTTGGGGCCTTCGAAGCCCTCCGCGGCCCAGCCGTCCGGGATGTCCTGCCCGGCGGGCCAGATCGAGTACTGATCCTCGTGGTTGCGCACCACGAGGTACGTGCGCTCGTCCGTACTCACTCCCACTCCCACTCTCATCGATCGTGACGTGATGTGCGGTCCTGCTTTTTAGCCGCGCGAGGGCTGGGCATCCTCCCCGTGGGTTCCAGGCGCCAGAAAGGACGCTTCGAGCGTCCGGATGTACCCGGCCAGCTGGGCCGGGGAGTTCAGGGCCCGCGTGCGCAACAGCTCGTTCAGCTCGCCCGGTTCTGCGGGGGCGGTGAAGCGGCGCAGGGTGCGGGGAGCCGCGGCGGAAGGGTCCGCGGCCAGTTGGGCGGCGACCTGGCCGGCGATGCCGGCCACCCAGACCCGGCCGGGGTCCAGCTCGCCCACCGTGGAGTACCACTCGTGGTCCGGGCAGGGACTCAGCGAGTGGCCGGCGGCGCGGATGGCCGCCACCAGGTCCTGGGTGGTGCCGACGGCCGCCGGGACGGCGTCCAGGTAGCGGGTGCCCGCCTCTGTGTGGTCGCGGTCGGCCAGCAGCACCGCCCGGGCCGCGGCGTCGGCGGGCAGCGCCTGGAACAGCTCGTTGCCCTCCAGCGCGAAGCTCTCCGGGAAGCGGCCGGTCTCGATCATCGCCCGGGACCAGCTCCACACCGCGTCGGCGGAGTTGATCTGGAACCGCTGCTGGTCGCCGAAGACGCTGGGGATCCGGATCACCACGGCGGGTACGTCCAGTTCGGCGGCCAGGTGGAGATACTGCTCGGCCATCGCCTTGGAGCGTACGTATCCGTTGGCCGCGGACGGCAGTGCTTGCAGCGGCCCTGGTGGCACGGTGGAACCGGGCGGGTGGGCGGCGGAGTCGCCAACCGAGCTGGTGGACACCAGGGTGAGGGCGGAGCGGCGGCCGAGGGCGGCCAGCTCCAGCAGACCGGCCATGCAGTGCGTGTTCGCCGCGGCCAACTGCTCGTACGGGTAGACGTGGTTGACCCAGGCCGCGGTGTGGACGATGCGGCCGGCCTCTTGCGCCAGCCGGTCGTGGTCCGGTCCGGCGAGGCCGAGCCCGGGAGCGGCGATGTCGCCGTCCACCAGCTCCAGTCGTACGGCGTGCTCCTCGTGCCACAGCCCGAGGTCTGCCATCCCCGCCACCAGCTGCTCGCGGCGGGCGGCCCCGCCGCGTACCAGACAGATCACCCGGGCGCCGTCGGCCAGCAGCCCGGCGAGCACGAACCGGCCGACGAAGCCGGTGGCCCCGGTGAGGAGTACGACGTTCCGGTCCGCGTCGGTACGTGACCCCGGGCGCGGTATCCCGGCGGTCCTGGCGGCCAGGTCTGCGCGCACCTCTGCGAGCTCGGCCGCCGCGTCCTTTGCCGGTCCCGGTGCCGAAGCGCTCGCCGTGGCGGCGCGCACCTCGTCCACCGCGTGGGCCAGCGGCTGGAGTCGGGGGCAGCGGAAGAGAGTGTCCATCGGCATCTCGACGCCGAGCGCGGTGCGGATCCGGGCGACCATGTGCATCACCATCAGGGAGTGCCCGCCGAGCTCGAAGAAGCTGTCCTCGCCGCCCACCGCGGGTACGCCGAGCAACTCGCACCAGATCGCTGCCAGTTGCCGCGCGGTGTCACCGCGCGGGGCCTCGCCGCGCGGTCCGGTCTGCTCTGCCCGGTCCCTGCGGTCGGCCAGTGCCTGGCGGTCCAGCTTGCCGTTGCGGGTCAGCGGCAGTTCGTCGACCACGGTGACCGAGGCGGGCACCATCCATTCCGGCAGCGAGCGAAGGAGCGCCCGGCGGATCGCGGTGCCACTGGTCCCGGCGCTCTGGGCGGGTACGACATAGCCCGCCAGGGTGGCCGCGCCGACCCGGTCCCGCTCCAGCACCACGGCGGCGTGGGCGACGACGTCGAGCGCGTCGAACGCCGCCTGTACTTCGCCCGGCTCGATCCGGTGTCCGCGTATCTTCACCTGGTCATCGCCCCGCCCCAGGTAGACCAGCTCTCCGTCGCTGCGGCGCACCGCCAGGTCACCGCTGCGGTACATGCGGGCGCCGGGGCGTCCGGCGAACGGGTCGGGCAGCATGCGCTCCGCGGTCAGCCCCGGGTTGGCCACATAACCCAGGCTCACCCCGTCCCCGCCGACGAAGATCTCGCCGGGCACTCCGGTACCGACCGGGTGCAGCGACTCGTCCAGCAGGTACAGCGACAGGTCGGGCAGCGGGGGGCCGATCAGGGACGCCGGCTCTGCCAGGTCCTGCTCGCGCACCCGTCGCACGGTGACGTGCACGGTGGTCTCCGTGATCCCGTACATGTTGATCAGTTCCGGCTGCTGGTCGCCGTGGGCGCTCATCCAGGGGCGCAGCGCGGTGTGGTTGAGTGCCTCGCCGCCGAACACCACGTAACGCAAGTCCGACGGGCCGGAGTGCTTCAGCAGGGTCTCGCTCACCTGGCCGAACGCGGACGGGGTCTGGCTCAGTACGGTGACCTGCTCGTCCCGTACGAGCTCGGCGAACACGTCCGGGGCGCGGGTCGCCCACTGCGGGACGATCACGAGTCGGCCACCGTGCAGCAGCGAGCCCCAGATCTCCCAGACGGAGAAGTCGAAGGCGTAGGAGTGGAACAGCGTCCACACGTCGTCCGGCCCCAGCCGCAGGTGCTCGTCGCAGGCGGCCAGCAGTCGCATGACGTTGCGGTGCGCGACGAGCACGCCCTTGGGGCGGCCCGTGGAGCCCGAGGTGTAGATGACGTAGGCGGGTGCGTCCGGGGGTACGTCGACGGCGGTCGGACCGGGTGCGCCGTCCGACCATGCCGGATCCTGCCAGTCCAGTACGACGACGTGCGGCGCACCGTCCGTGGCGCCCAGTGCGGACGCCGATGCGGTGGCCGGGGTGGCCAGCACGGTCCGTACCCGGCACTCGGCGAACTGGTCGGCGGTACGGTCGGCGGGGTTCTCCGGGTCGACGGGCAGGTAGGCGGCGCCCGCCCGGAGCACTCCGAGCACGGCGGCGGGCAGGTCCACGGTGCGGTCGAGGACCAGACCGACGATGCTGCCCGGTCCTTCGCCGCGCGCCTGCAGGGCCGCGGCGATCCGGTCGGCGCGGGCGGACAGCTCCGCGTAGGTGAGCCGCTCCCGTTCGTCGCAGACGGCGAGGGCGTCCGGCCGCAGGGCGGTCTGCGCGGCGAACGCGCCGTGCAGTGTCTCCTCCGGCGGGACGGTGTCCTCGGCCCGGGTCAGCCCTCGGGCGGAGAACACCGTGTGCTCGCCGGGCGCGAGTATCTCCAGGTCCGCGACCGGGGCGTCCGGTGCGGCCAGGCCGGCGCGCAGCAGCGCCTCCAGCCAGCGGGCCCAGCGGGCCACGGTCTGGGCGTCCAGCAGTTCGTCGTCGTACGGCACGTAGCCCACGACCTCTTCGCCCTCGCACCACAGTTCGGCCATGAGGTCGTAGTGGGTGGCGCCGCCGTCCAGTTCGGCGAAGGAGATCTCCAGGCCGGGCATCGCGGGCGGGGTGGGGGCGCCGTCGCGCAGCGAGAAGGAGGTCTGGAAAATCGGCGTCTCGCCCGGGCGGCGGGAGGGCTGCAGCTCGCGCACCAGCATGTCGAACGGCACGTCCTGGTGGGTCATCGCCTCGGTCAGGGCGGCCCCGGTGCGACGTATCAGGGTGTGCAGGTCCGGCCGGTCACCGACCTGGACGTGGATCGGCAGCCAGTTCAGGAAGTACCCGATCATCTGCTGCATCTCCGCGCGTGGCCGGCCGGCCACCGGGACGCCGACCACCACGGACTCCGAGCGCACCAGCCGGGACAGCAGGGCGATGTATCCGGCGAGGAACGCCCCGAGCAGGGTGGTTTCGTGCTGCCGGGCCAGCTCGCGCAGCCCGGCGACCAGGTCGGCGCCGAACCGTATGTGGTGGAACTGTCCCTGGCTGCCGCGGATCGCGGGCCGGGGGCGGTCGGTGGGCAGGCCGAGGGTGTCCGGGGCGCCGTCCAGCTGCTTGCGCCAGTGGTCCAGGGTGCTGCGCATCGTCGCGCCGTCGACCGTGGCCCGCTGCCATTCGGCGAAGTCGGGGTAGTGCAGGTCGAGCGGGGCCAGTTCCACCGGCTCCCCGAGCTCGCGGGCGTACAGCTTGCCGAGGTCGTTCAGCAGGATTCCCAGCGACCAGTTGTCGGAGACGATGTGGTGCTGCACCACTGCCAGCAGGTGCTCGCGCTCCCCGGTCCGGTACAGCGTGCAGCGCACCAGCGGTCCCTCTGCCAGGTCGAAGTCCTCCGTGACCAGTGCGGAGGCCTGCTGCCGTGCGGCGGTGGCCGGGTCCGCGGCGGCGCGGCAGTCGATCTGTTCCAGCGGGAGCTTCATCTGCTCGCGTACGACCTGGTAGGGGCGGCCGTCGCGCTGCTGGAAGACGGTGCGTAACGCCTCGTGCCGCTGGGCGAGCTGCTGAAGTGCCCTCTCCAGCGCGGCGGGATCCAGTTCGCCGTCGAGCCGCAGGGCGACCGGGACGTGGAAGATCTCGCGCCGGGTCAGCAGTTCGTACATGAACCACAGCCGCTCCTGCTCGAAGGAGCAGGGGGCCTCTGCGGCGCTGCCGGCGCGGCGGGTGATGCCGAGGTCGGCGCCCTGGCGGGCCAGCAGCCGCTCCACCAGCCGGCGTTTCTGCGGGCTCAGTTCCGCCAGCCGCGACCGCAGGGCGCCCAGGTCGGGCGGAACCGTGCCGGCCACCGGTGCGTCCGGCCGGGTCTGCAGCTGCTCGGTGGGCAGATCCATGGCAGAAGACTCCTTGTCGGGTCGGTGGTTCGCGGGCCGGTGAGCGGTTCAGCGGGTGGTTCGGGTGCGCGCTTCAGGTGCGCCAGTTCAAGCGGGTGGTTCGCGTGCGTGGGTCAAGCGGGCGGATCAGTGGGCGGTGAAGCCGCCGTCCACCACCAGCTCGGTGCCGGTGACCCCGCCGGAATGCGGGCCGGCCAGCCAGAGGCAGGCGGCCGAGACCTCGGCGGCGGTGACGAGCCGGCCGATCGGGTGCAGGGATGCGGAGGTGCGCTCGTAGTCCTGCAGTTCGGCGCCCATCGAGGCGGCGACCGCGCGGGTGCTGCGGGTGCTCAGCTGGGGGTCGTCGGCCACGGTGGTCGGGCAGATCGCGTTCGCGCGCACGCCGTGGCGTCCGTACTCCAGCGCGATGGACTTGGTCAGTCCGATCACGCCGTGCTTGGAGGCGACGTAGTTGGCGTACCTCTCGAAGCCGACCAGTCCGCCGGTGGACGCGGTGTTGATGATGCGTCCGCCGCCTTGTTCCACCATGTGCGGAAGGACCGCGCGGCAGCACCGCCAGGTGCCGCTCAGGTTGACGTCCAGGGCGAGCTGCCACTGCTCTTCGGTGAGCTCGTGCACCCGTACACCGCCCGGGCCGAGCACGCCCGCGTTGTTCAGCAGTACGTCGATCCGGCCGAACTCGTCGAGCCCGGCGTTCACCACCTTGTCGATGTCCGCCTGGTGACGCACGTCGGCGACTCCGGTCAGCACCCGGCTGCCGAGCTTGCGGCAGGCGTCCGCGGTCTCCTCCAGGTCGCGCCGGCCGGACATCGGGTAGGGGCCGCCGTCCGGGTCGCAGCGGTCGAGCAGGATCAGGTCCGCGCCCTCGCGGGCGAAGGCCAGCGCGTGCGAGCGGCCCAGCGCGCGGGCGGCACCGGTGATCAGGGCAACGTTCCCGTCGAGCAGCATCATGCCTCCAGGAGATCGGGCGAGGCCGTGGCCTGCGGCGGCACCAGGTCCTGTTGCGGCACCAGTTCCTGCGGCGACGCCGCCGCCAGCTGGCTCGCGAGCCGGGGCAGGGCGAGTGCCAGGACGTCGATCGCACGGTAGAGATCGGCCAGCGGGATGTGTTCGTCGGTGGTGTGGTCCAGGTGGGCGTCGCCGGGCCCGTACGCGGCCATCGGTACGCCCCACGGGTCGAGGGTGTTCATGTCCGAGGTGCCGGCCTTGCGTTTGAGCGTCGGGCGGACGCCCTGGGCGGCGATCGCGGCGCGCAGCTGGCTGACCACGGGGTCGGCCCGCGGCCGGGTCACCCCGGGTACCCGCTCGTCCACCCAGATCCGGGTGTGCGGTCTGCCGCGGGCGAAGCGTTCCAACGCCGCGAAGTCGAACCCCGGCGGCACCCGGCAGGTCAGGAAGGCCTCGGCCCTGGCCAGGTCGCCGTGCAGCCGGATCAGCGTTCCGGCGGCGACACCGAACGCGATCGGGTCGTCCTGCTCCGGCGACAGCCCGCGCAGATAGTCCTGTACGTCGTGGGCGAAGCGGGCGGCCCGTTCAACGGCGGTCGGCTCCGGGCTGCTGGTGTGCAGGGGCGGCTGACTGATCTCGTAGCCGATGCCGGTACGCCCCTTGTAGCCCAGGCAGACCCCGTCCCAGCCGCTCGGCTCACCGATCACCACCGCTGCCGGGGGCGGCACGGTGGCCAGCACGTGCCGGGCGCCGCGCGAGCCGGCCACTTCCTCGCCGACCGCGCCGATCAGGTGCACGCGCACTCCGCGGGTGCGGGCCGCAGCACAGATCATGGTGACGATGGAGCCCTTGGCGTCCACCGCACCGCGGCCGTAGAGCAGGTCGCCGACCTGGCACACGGGCACCTGTCCGGGGACGGTGTCGATGTGTCCGAACAGCATGACGGTGGGGCCGGTGCGCGGGCCGATCAGGCCGTGCGCGTTGCCGACCTCGTCGACGTACGAGTCGAAGCCGAGCTCGGCCATCTGTTCGGCGAGGAAGTGGGCGACGGGGAGTTCCTGACCGGAGACCGAGGGGATGCCGAGTGCGGTCCGCAGCAGCCAGGCGGGGTAGTCCTCGTGGAGTACGCCGGGGCGGGCGCGGTCGACGGTCCGCTGACGGTTACTCATGCCGCTCCCCCCGCTCCCCTTCGCGCAGCCAGGTGCCTGTTCCGGACAGGGCCTGCTGGATCGGCCGGTGCTGGTGTGCGGAGCCGATGGCCACCTGCTGGACGGTCCTGCTGGCCCGCAGCCCGGCCCGCACCTTGTGCCGCATCCGGCCTCGTACGACGTCTCCGGTCAGGTGTTGCGGGCCCACCTCCGCGATCCGGGTGGACGGGTCGTCGGGGTCGGCCAGTACGCCGCACACGTCGGTGAGCAGTACCAGCGCCGATGCGCCGAGTGCCTCTGCCAGGCGGGCGGCCGCGTCGTCGGCGTCCACGTTGAGCAGGTTGCCCGCGGTGTCGCTGGCGGGCGGGGAGACCACGGGGACGTCCCCTCGGTCCAGCACCGCGCGCACCGGGGTGGGGTCGACGTGCTCGATCCGGCCGGATCTGTCGTCGCGGATGAGTACGGTCCGGCCGTCCTGCACGGACCGCAGCGCCGGTTTGCGCGTTGCGGTCAGCAGGGCGCCGTCCGCGCCGCTCAGGCCCACCGCCCGTGCGCCACGTAACCGCAGTCCGCCGACCAGCTGCGGTTTCACCCGGCCGAGCAGGGCGAGGGTGATGACGTCGAGCATGGCCTCGTCCGTACGGCGGCTGTGCGTGCCGTCCGGGGACCGGATCACCTGGCGCTCCACGCCGAGTTGTTCGGACAGCCGGTCGGCGACGGCTCCGCCGCCGTGCACCAGCACCGTCGGCCGGCCGGCGGCGGCCAGCTCGGCCACCTCGTCCAGCACGCGCTGCGGGTCGCTCCCGCCGCCGATCTTGACCACGATCACTCCGCCGGGGGCGGAGTTGCCGACGAGCGCGTTCGGCGCTCTCCCCGTCAGGTCCTGGGCCAGGTCCTGTGCCATGTCCCCGCTCACCTCCCCGTTGTGTCTTGCCGCTGTTCGTGCCGCTCTGCTCTCACGTGAAGCGTTCGTGGACCGGACATCAGGCAGGGTGCAGTCCCGGGAATTCAAGTCCGGCGTCCTCCGGCATTCCGCAGGCCACGTTCAGGCTCTGCACCCCGCCGCCGGCCGCCCCCTTCACGAGGTTGTCCAGCGCGGCCACCAGCACGATCCGGCCGCCGTCCTCGTCGACGGCGCAGCCGATGTCCACGAAGTTGGTGCCGCCGAGGAACTGCGGGTCGGGCATCCGGTGTACGCCGCGGCCACGGGCCACGATCCGGACGAACGGGTGGTCGCGGTACGCGCGTTGCAGCACTTGCAGCACCTGTCGGCGGGTGACCGGCTGCGGAGGCGTGACGTGGCACAGCACTTGCGCGCCGCGCACCGTCGGGACGGCCGTCACCGTCATCCGGGCCCGCACTCCGGCCAGCGCGGCGATCTCGGTCTCGTGCCGGTGTCCGGCGGGCTTGTACACCCGGAAGGCGTTCCCGCGTTCTGCGTGGTGTGAGGCCGGTCCCGGCTCCGCACCGGAGCCGGACGAGCCGGCCCGGGCGTCCACCACCACGTCACCGGCCACCAGGCCCGCCCGCTGCACGGGAGCCAGGGCCAGAATGGCCGCGGTGGCCATGCAACCGGGAACGCTGATCCTCGTGGCGCCGACAAGCTCGTCGGCGAACAGCTCGGGCAGACCGGTCCGGTACGCGGTGCCGTCCGCGGAGAGGCCGCCGCCCCGGAAGTCGGGACTCAAGTCCACTATCGTCTCTGCCCGCTCCCCGACCCCGGCCTCCACCTCGGCGGAGGCGCCGGAGGGCAGGGCCAGGAACGCGGTGTCCACCGGTTCCAGCTCCTGCGGGGCCCGGAAGGTCAGTGCGAGGTGGTGCAGGTTGGGGTGCACTTCCGCCACCGGCCGGCCCGCATGCCGGCGCGAGAGCGCCTGCACCAGCTCCAGCTTGGGGTGGGCATGCACCAGCCGCAGCAGTTCACCGCCGGTGTAGCCGGCCGCGCCGACAACACTCACCTTCACTGGCCCACTCCTCATCAGTTCGTGGTCTACCTCGGCTACGAAGGGGTGTGCAGCGATCCGGACGACTACTCGCCCCAGTCCTCTTCGACCTCGGGAGCAAGGGCCAGTACCACGGGCCCAGTTGCTACTACTTCGAGCTCGCTCGAACAGTTCTGGCAGATCACGATCTCGGCCGCGAGCACATCGGGGCGCACCTCCAGCGCCCCCCCGCACTCGGGACACTGCACGCTCAGTGCAGTAGTCATGTGTTGCCTCCTGAAGATTGTGTGACTACTGTCTTTCGAGAACACAGCAGAAGCTAACACACACTGCACAAGGGCACACCCCCGAGAGATCAGTTTCCTCGCAGAACAGGTTGGGAGGCCCGGCCGGTGAAGGTCGAGTCACAGATTTCCGCGAGTCGGGTAATACAGACTGTCGACAGTCACTCCATGGTCCGGCAACAATGGAATGACGAGTACGCAGACTCTGCATCGTGGGGCGTTGGATTTCCCGGACAACAGCATCCCCGTGCGGAACGCGCAGCCGTACAACCGGAGGTGCCCGCCCATGTCTGAGCTCACCCGCACCACGACCCGCACCCCGGCAGCAGGAACCGGCCTCGCCCTGCTCGGCGGGGACCGGGCCGTACCCAGGACCAGCACCGGCGGCACCTGGCCGCTCATCACCGCGGCCGACGAGCAGGCCGTACTCCGGGTGCTGCGCGAGGGACCGCTGAACGCCGCCTCGCCGGGCGAACCCGAGGTCGGCCGCCTGGAGCAGGCGTGGGCAGAGGCCACCGGGACCCGGCACTGTGTCGCCGTCGCCTCCGGCACCGCCGCGCTGCACCTGGCCCTGCGCGGCTGCGGGATCGGCCCCGGTGACGAGGTCATCGTCCCGGCACTGACCATGAACGCGACAGCCCATGCCGTGTGTGCGGCGGGAGCCACACCCGTATTCGCCGACGTGGAGCCCGGCACCTACACACTCGACCCGCAGTCCGTCGCCGCGGTCGCCGGACCGCGCACCGCCGCACTGCTGCCCGTGCACCTGCACGGACTGCCCGCCGACATGCCCGCGTTGGGCAAACTGGCAGACCAGTGGGGCATCCCGGTCGTGGAGGACGCGGCCCAGGCGCACGGCGCGCAACTCGACGGCCGACGGGTCGGCGCCCTGGGCAAGGCCGGCTGCTTCAGCCTGCACCCCCACAAGAACCTGCCGACCTGCGGTGAGGGCGGGCTCATCACCACCGACGACGACGATCTGCACGAGCAGTTGGTACGACTGCGCAACTTCGGCGAACTGGAGCCCACCGGGGCGCGCAGCTACATCGCCCACCGGGCCGCGCTGAACGCCCGGATCACGCCGATGGCAGCCGCGTTCACCCATTCCCAGCTGTCCCGCTTCGACGATTACGCCCGCCGGCGCGAGCCCGGGATCCGCAGCTTCCTGGACCGGCTCGCCAGCCTGCCCGGGCTGCGGGTGCCGCAGATCCCGGCCGGACGCACCCATGTGTGGCACATCCTTCGTCTGATGCCGGAGCCGGAGGCGCTCGGCCTGGGTCCGGAGCACCGGACCGGTCTGCGCGCCGCCCTGCACCGGGTACTGCGGGCCGAGGGCGTGCCCGTGTCCCAATACCAGGTCGCCCCGCTGTCCGCGCAACCCGCGTTCCGGCCGGACGGGTTGTCCACGTCGGACGCACTGGACCGGGTGGACGAGCTCTTCCCGGTGACCGTCGCCGTCGTCGACGGGTCGCTGTGCCTGCAGCGCCGGCACCTGGACCCGGCCGCCGGGCCCCTGTTGCAGTGGTACGCCGACGCGTTCGAGAAGGTCTGGCAGCACCTCGACCTGATCCGCCGGATGGCCACCTCCCGCTCCGCTCCCGGCTGGCGGGAGGCGCTGCGCCGGGGCTGACCCGCTCGCCGGTCCGCCAGTCCGCCAGTCCGTCCGATCCGCGTCCCAGGTCCACGCCCGGGTCGAGGCCCGTCCGAAGGGAGCCAGACATGGCCGTCCCACCGCACCCACCTGCGCCCGCACACCCCGCCTTGGAAGCCGTGGAAGCGGACCATTCCTCCGCCATCTCCACAGCGCCGCTCGACCCCGCGGAGATGGCCCGGCGGATCCGCGGGGACGCGGTCCGGATGGCGGGCGGCCCCGAGGGCGCGCACGTCGGCGGCAGTCTGTCCTGCGCCGATCTGATGGCCGTCCTGCACGCCCAACTGCTGCGCCCGGGAGACTCGTTCGTACTCAGCAAGGGTCATGCGGCACCCGCGCTGTACAGCGTGCTGGTCCAGCTCGGCCGGCTCCCGGCGGAGGAGCTCGACGGCTACACCCGGCCCGGCAGCCGGCTGTTCGGCCATCCGTCGCACGACCTGCCCGGAGTCGAGTTCGCCACCGGTTCGCTGGGCCACGGGCTCGGCCTGTCGGTGGGACTGGCGATTGCCGAGCAGCTGCGCGGCGGTGACCGGCACGTGTACACCGTGCTCGGTGACGGCGAGCTGCAGGAGGGCAGCGTCTGGGAGGCCGCTCTGCTCGCCGGCCACCGCAAGCTGCCCGGACTGGTCGCGGCGGTGGACCGCAACGGGCTGCAGATCACCGGTGGCACGGAGGGCTGCGTCGGGCTCGAACCGCTGGACGCCAAGTTCGCGGCCTTCGGGTGGGAGGCGCGGATCGTCGACGGGCACGACCTGTCCGCGCTGCACGAGGCCCTGCAACCGTCCCCGGCCGGTCCGGTCGCGGTGATCGCCCGCACCGTCAAGGGCCGCGGGGTGCCGTTCCTGGAGGGCCGGGTGGCCGGTCACTACGCCAAGCTCAAACCGGACCTGGTGCGCAGGGGCCTGGCCGCGCTCGGTCAGCCGGTGGCAGGAGGTACGTCGTGAGCCGCACCCCGACCGTCCCGCCCGCCTCAGCGGACTCCGTAACAACGGGGCAGCCTGCCGGGCAGGACCCGCAGCCGGTCCTCGGCCCGGACCCCCGGGCCGCCTACCGCGAGGCCCTGCTGGAACTGGCCGCCGCCGACCCCCGGGTGATCTGCCTGGACTCCGACACCGGCGGCCTGGAGAAAACCTTCGGCAAGCAATTCCCGGACCGTTACGTCAATGTCGGGATCGCGGAGGCGAACCTGATGACGGTGGCCGCCGGGCTCGCCCGCCGCGGTTTCATCCCGTACGTGCACACGATGGCCACCTTCGCCACGATGCGCGCGGGCGAGTTCCTCAAGCTGGACGTGGTCGGCAACCGGCTGCCGGTACGGGTGATCGCCACACACGGTGGCCTCGCCGCCGCGCACTTCGGCACCAGCCACTTCGCCCTGGAGGATCTGGCGGTGACCCGCGCCCTGGCCGACCTGGCCGTCGTCGTGCCGGGCGACCCACGCCAGGTCGGCGCCGCCACCCACCAGTTGCACGAGTTGCCCGGTCCCGGGTACCTGAGGCTGGGCCGCTCCGCCACGCCGGTGCCGCCCGGGCCGGCGCCCGAGTTCCGGCTGGGCCGGGCCCGGGCACTGCGCGAGGGCGCGGACGTCACGCTGGTGGCGGCAGGTCCGCTGCCGCTGCTGTGCGCACTGGAGGCTGCCGGGGAACTCGCGGCCGGCGGCATCGACGCGCAGGTCCTGGACCTGCACACCCTGCATCCGCTGGACCGAGAAGGCCTGCTGACCGCGTGCCGTGGCCGCGCCGGGGTGGTGACCGTGGAGGAACACCGGCCGCAGGGCGGTCTGGGTGACGCGGTCGCCGAGGTGGTCTCTGCCGAACTGGCTCTGCCGATGCGCCGACTGGCCGTACGGGGCCGCCCCGGCCAGCGGGTAGCCGGCCAGCGCGCCGCGCTGGAGCAGCTCGGCGTGAGCACGGGTGCGGTGGTGGACGCGGCCCGGCAACTGCACGCCCGTACCACTGCTGTCCGCTGAGAACCCACGTGCGGGCGAGCGGACACCCAGAACACGACACAAACGACCGGCGCACCACACTGCCGCCGACCCAACCATGAGGTGATGACGATGACGAGCCCCGCCCTGGTCCGCGACGAGGACCGAATCCGTTACGTGCAGAGCGTGTTCCAGCGGGTGCTCGAGCTGGAGCAGGAGGCGAAACCCGAAGACGACTTCTTCGCGCTCGGCGGCACCTCGCTGGCCGCCATGGAAGTGATCGACCTGATCGAGGCGGAGCAGGGTCTGCGCGTACCGGTACGGAACTTCTACCGGGCCACCGTGGTCCGCGAGCTGGCCCTTGAACTCGCCCCGTCCGGCGCCGAGTCCGACGGAGAATCCTCATGACGATCCACAGACCGGTCGCCACACCGGACCTGCCCGGCGCCGTGCTCGTACAACGCGCCCAGAAGCTTCCGTCCCTGACCGGGCTGCGCTTCTTCGCCGCGTTCCTGGTGGTGCTCTCGCACGTCGGGGTCAATCTGCTGCCACGGGTGGCTCCGGACCAGATATTCGCGTTCCGGCTCCTGCACGAAGCCGGCGCTTTCGGGGTGTCGTTCTTCTTCATCCTGAGCGGATTCGTGCTGACCTGGGTGGCCCGGGACGACGACTCCGTAGGGCGGTTCTGGCGGCGCCGGTTCTTCAAGATCTATCCGAACCACCTGGTCACGGTCCTTGCCGCGCTGCTGCTCGCGGCGGCCGCGGGTCATGCGCTGACGGCACGCGACGCGGGTGCGACGCTGCTCCTGGTGCAGACCTGGATCCCGGACATGAAGCTCCAGTTCAACCTGTGGTCGAACACTCCGACCTGGTCGCTCTCCTGCGAGCTGTTGTTCTACCTGGCGTTCCCGTGGCTGCTGAAGCTGCTGCGGAAGATCCCACCCGCCCGGCTGTGGTTGGCGTTCGGGGTGGTGTACGCCGTGATCTGGGCCGTTCCCCTGGTGGCCTCCTGGCTGCCGAAGTCCGGGGGGATCCACCCGGGCACCGGCCAGAACTGGTTCTCCATGTGGTTCATGACGTTCTTCCCGCCGGTACGGATGCTGGAGTTCGTGCTGGGCATCGTGGTGGCGCTGATCGTCGTCAACGGGCGGTGGATCCGGCTGCCGCTCGCTGTGGCGCTCGTGTTTCCGCTGGTGCCGTTCGTCGCCACGGGTTACATGCCGAACGAGCTCGGCTTCGTGGCGCTCACGGCTCTTCCGCTCGCCTTCCTGGTCGCGGCCACCGCCGCCGCCGACATCGGCAGCAGCAGCGGCAGAACCTGGCTCGGCGGCCGGACCATGGTGTTCCTGGGCGAGATCTCCTTCGCTCTCTATCTGGTGCACTGGCTGGTGGTGGTCTACGGCTGGATCGGCCGCACCTCCCCCACCTGGGGCGCGAAACCCGGTGCTCCCTCGACATGGCCGGAGGTACTCGGTCTGGCAGGGCTGACGATCGCCACCAGTCTGGTGCTCGCATGGCTGTTGTACGTGCTGGTGGAACGCCCCGTCATGCGGCGGTGGAGCCGTCCGCGCGCACCACGGGCCGATGAGGTGCTCAGGCCCGCTCCGGACAGGGTTTGAGTCCTGTCCGGGCAGGGTGATCTCGAAAAGTTGCTCCGGGTCGAGAGGGGCCACGCGGAGCCCGAGGAACTGGCTGCTCTCGTCGCGCTGTTGCTGGCCTGCGCCGCGGCCCGGCGGCGGGCCGGGCCTGTCCCCTCCCGCAGCCACTCCCCCGCCGGCTGGCGGCGCCCGGTGCGCATTCCGGATTTCTCGGCGCCGCACAGCTGGCAGGGCTGAGGCTTTCCTTGCCTGTGGTGAGGTCGCAGATCAGCGCAGGTTCTGCAGCCGGACCTGCCCGCGGGCGACCAGACTGCCCGCGGCGTCCACCGTCTCCACCGACCAGACCTGCTGGGTGGCACCCCGGTGGATCGGTTCCGCTGTCGAAGTGAGCCGACCGTTGGCCACGGTCACCGGGGCGAAGAAGTCCGTGGTGTTGCTGACTCCGACCACGGTGCCCTTGTCACCGAGCCAGCGGTCGGCGGCCACACTGGCCACGGACTCGACCACCGCACAGTGCACTCCGCCGTGCAGTATCCCGTGAGGCTGTAGCAGGTCGCCGCGGGCCGACCAGCACGCCACCACCCGGTCCGGGCCGACCTGCTCGAAGTGCAGACCCAGGTGGTCGACGTAGGGTCCATGTCCCGCGTGTGGCTGGCCAGTTGTCGTCATGTGCCGAGTATTTCAGGTGTCGTGGCGAGTTCCTACCGCATCTAGAAGGAGGTCCAACCGACCATGGTGGTTAGCCCCGGATCGTGTGACTGTGGTGTGACCGTCCTGCTGACCGGTCTGCCGAGTGCGGGCAAGTCGACAATCGCGTTCTTGGTCGCCGAGAGGCTGCGTGACGCGGGACACCGCGTCGAGGTTCTGGACGGCGATGCGATGCGGAAGACTCTGTCGGCGGATCTCGGATTCGACCGCGAGGGCCGGCACGAGAACCTGCGGCGGATCGGCCTGATGGCCGAGGTGCTCGCCCGCAACGGCGTGATCGTCCTCGTCCCGGTCGTCGCGCCGTACGCCGAGAGCCGTGACGCCGTCCGGCGCCGGCACACCGAGAGCGGAACGGCCTTCCTCGAGGTCCATGTGGCCACGCCGGTCGAGGTCTGCGCGGAACGGGACGTCAAGGGCCTGTACGCCAAGCAGCGGGCCGGTGAGCTGACGGGCCTCACTGGGGTCGACGACCCGTACGAGGTGCCCAAGGAACCCGATCTCGTCATCCCGACGGTCCGGCAGTCGGCCGACGAAGCGGCCTCCCTGCTCATGGACCTGCTCAAAGAGGAACGGTTCGTGGCATGACGGCCACGGAACCGCGGTCGTGTCCCAGGCTTGGTCACCTGGACTCGCTGGAGTCCGAGGCGGTGCACATATTCCGGGAGGTGGCGGGGGAGTTCGAGCGGCCGGTGATTCTCTTCTCCGGCGGCAAGGACTCGATCGTCATGCTGCATCTGGCGCTGAAGGCGTTCGCGCCCGCCTCACTTCCCTTCTCCCTGCTGCATGTCGACACCGGGCACAACTTCCCCGAGGTGCTGGAGTACCGGGACCGTGCGGTGGCCGAGCACCGTCTGAGACTGCATGTCGCCTCCGTGCAGGACTACATCGACCGCGGCGTGCTGCGCGAGCGCCCCGACGGGACGCGTAACCCGCTCCAGACGGTGCCGCTGACGGAGAAGATCCAGGCGGAGCGGTTCGACGCGGTCTTCGGCGGCGGGCGCCGTGACGAGGAGAAGGCGCGGGCCAAGGAGCGGGTGTTCAGCCTGCGCGACGAGTTCTCGCAGTGGGACCCGCGCCGGCAGCGCCCCGAGCTGTGGCAGCTCTACAACGGCCGCCACGCGCCGGGCGAGCACGTGCGCGTCTTCCCGCTGTCCAACTGGACCGAGCTGGACGTGTGGCAGTACATCGCCCGCGAGAAGATCGAACTGCCGCAGATCTACTACGCGCACGAGCGCGAGGTCTTCCGGCGCAACGGCATGTGGCTGACCGCCGGCGACTGGGGCGGTCCGCGGGGTGCGGAGAGTGTCGAGACCCGTCTGGTGCGCTACCGCACCGTGGGTGACATGTCCTGTACCGGCGCCGTCGATTCGGACGCGGTGACGCTGGATCAGGTCATCGTCGAGATCGCCGCGTCCCGGCTCACCGAGCGGGGCGCCACCCGCGCCGACGACAAGATGTCAGAGGCCGCGATGGAGGACCGCAAGCGTGAGGGGTACTTCTGAATGAACGTATTCACCGGGCAGTTGGCCGATCCGTCGGCCACCACGCTGCTGCGTTTCGCCACGGCCGGATCGGTCGACGACGGCAAGTCCACCCTGGTGGGCCGCCTCCTGTACGACTCCAAGTCGGTACTGACCGACCAGCTGGAGGCCGTCGAGGCGGCGTCCCGCAACCGCGGCCAGGACGCCCCCGACCTGGCGCTGCTCACCGACGGCCTGCGCGCCGAGCGCGAGCAGGGCATCACCATCGACGTGGCGTACCGCTACTTCACCACCGCCCGGCGCCGGTTCATCCTGGCCGACACCCCCGGACATGTGCAGTACACCCGGAACATGGTGACGGGCGCGTCCACCGCCGAGCTGGCCGTCGTCCTGGTCGACGCCCGCAACGGGGTCGTCGACCAGACCCGCCGCCACGCGGCCGTCGCCGCGCTCCTGCGCGTCCCGCACGTGGTGCTCGCCGTCAACAAGATGGACCTCGTCGACTACGCCGAGCCCGTCTTCGCCGACATCGCCCGTGAATTCACCGCGTACGCACGCCGGTTGGGTGTAAGCGAGATCACCGCCATCCCGATCTCGGCACTCGTCGGAGACAACGTCGTCGAGCCGTCCGCACACATGGACTGGTACGGCGGACCGACCGTACTGGAGCACCTGGAGACCGTACCCGTCGACGACCACGACCTGGCCGGCCGCCACGCACGCTTCCCGGTGCAGTACGTGATCCGGCCTCAGACCGCAGCTCACCCCGACTACCGGGGATACGCGGGCCAGATCGCAGCCGGCGCCTTCCGGGTCGGTGAGCAGGTCACGGTCATGCCGTCCGGCCGCACCTCGCGGATCAGCGGTATCGACCTGCTCGGCAAGCCGGTGGACGAGGCCTGGACCCCGCAGTCGGTCACGCTGCTGCTCGACGACGACATCGACATCTCGCGCGGCGACCTCCTGGTCCCGTCCGGTGACGCTCCGGCGACCACCCGGGACGTCGAGGCGACCGTCTGCCATGTCGCCGACCGGCCGCTGGCTGTGGGGCAGCGGGTGCTGCTCAAGCACACCACCCGTACCGTCAATGCCGTCGTCAGAGAGATCCCGTCCCGGCTCACCCTGGACGGTCTCTCCCCGCACCCGGAGCCCGGACAACTGGTCGCCAACGACATCGGCCGGGTCCGCATCCGTACCGCGGAACCGCTCGCCCTCGACGGCTACGCCGACTGTCGGCGCACCGGCTCCTTCCTGCTGATCGACCCGGCCGACGGCACCACACTGAGCGCCGGCATGGCGGGCGCCGCCTTCGCCGCGGCCACCACGCCCCCCGCGCGCGTCGGGGCCGTACGGTCCGAAGACCCCGACGCCGGCTGAGACTTCCGGTCAGTCACGGGCGGGCGCAGTGGTCGGGTGCCCGCTCGCTCCGGGCAGGTCTCCGATCGGTGTACGGGGTCCCTCCGCCGCCGCGGCGAGCAGCTCCAGCACCTGATCGATCCGCCGGTAGCCGGACGTCCGGTCCCACAGGTCGGTGTTCAGCTCCACCATCGCTGAGAGCCCGGAGGGGCGCAGCAGCCCGTGGAAGGCCATGTCGTAGCGCGCGGTGCCGTGGGAGAGGAAGCGGTACTCGCAGTCCAGGCCGGCGAATTGGGCGGGCATCCAGGACTCCAGTTGCAGTTCGCAGGTGACCTGGTAGATCGGGTGCGTACCGGGCACCCGCTGCGGCTGGACGGTCTGCACGATCTCCGCGAAGGGCACCTGCTGGTGCTCGTAGGAGCGCAGCACTGCCGCGC
Source organism: Streptomyces sp. ISL-99 (assembly GCF_018614005.1). Lineage (NCBI taxonomy): Bacteria > Bacillati > Actinomycetota > Actinomycetes > Kitasatosporales > Streptomycetaceae > Streptomyces > Streptomyces sp. ISL-99. The sequence goes on along the minus strand of NZ_JAGGPC010000021.1, from coordinate 81,948 downwards.
TCACCCGCTGCACGAGTTCGTCGAAGCGGGGGTTGCCCGACAGGTCCAGCCGGACCGGAACCACGTTGAGGAAGCAGCCGATCAACTGGTCGGCCCCACGCTGCGTACGGTTCGCCGTGGGAATGCCGATCACGATGTCGCTCTGGCCGCTCAGCCGTTGCAGCACGACCGCGACCGCCGCGCAGAACACGGTGAACGGGGTCGTACGGCAGGCGCCCGCCAGCTCGCGCACCATCCTGGCCGCGTCGGCGGAGGCGGGCCGCTCCAGGAACTCGCCGCGGAAACTCGCGCGGTCGCCGCGAGGACGGTCGGTGGGAAGCCGCAGCGCGGCCGCCCCGGCCAGTTCCCGGGCCCAGAACCGGCGCAGCCGTTCGCCCTCCGCACCGGCAAGGAAGTTCTCCTCGGCCCGGGCCAGGGTGGCGAGGTCGACCTCGTGCGGGGGCAGGACCGGAGCTTGTCCGGCAGCCCTGGCCCGGTAAGCGGTGCTCAGTTCCCGCATCAGCAGGGTCATGGACACCTCGTCGGTGACCAGGTGGTGGAAGAGCAGCTGGGCCTGGTGGCGCTCCGCCCCCAGCCGGATGATCCGGGCCCGCAGCAGCGGGCCGCGGGTGAGGTCGAATCCGGTGTACGCGATCTCCCGCTCCAGCCGCTGCAACTGCGCTTCACGGGCGGCGTCGTCGTCCTGGCCGGTCAGGTCGATCGTGGGTACGTCGATCGCGGTGTGCGGCTGGATTCGCTGCACCGGCGCGCCGTCGACCTCGACGAACGTGGCGCGCAGGCCCGGCTGGTGCGCCACCACGTCGTTCAGCGCGGCGGCGAACGCGTCCGGCCGCAGCGGTCCTGCCAGGTCCAGGATCAGCGGAATGGTGTGGGTGAGCGCGTGCGGGTCGGCCTGCTGGGCCAGCCACAGCTGACGCTGGCCGGACAGCAGGGGCGCGTCCACGGCGGTGTCGTTTCCGCAGGTCTCTGTGGCCGGGGAGTGTGCTTCTTCCGCCGGTACGACGACGGCTTCCGCCTCTGTGCCGTCGGGCAGCCCGGCAATGAGCTCAAGCATGCCGTCCAGTTCGGGATGGGCGTTACGCAGGTGGGCGGTCAGCTCGGCCGGGGTCGGGTTCTCGAACAGGGCCCGTACCCGCACCCCCACCCCGAGCGTCTCCCGTATCTCGGCCACCAGGCTGGTGGCCAGCAGCGAGTGTCCGCCGCAGGCGAAGAAGTCGTCGTCCGGGGCGAGTCCCGGCTGTTCCAGCACCTGTGCCCAGATCTCTGTGACCAGTCCCAGGAGCCGGTCCGTGCCCGACGTCGTGCGGGTGTCCGGCGAAGGAGTGTCCGCCGCGGGCACGGGCAGTCCGGCCACGATCTCCAGCCGGCCCCGCGTGTCGCGCCGGGCGGTGAGGCCGGTGCGGACCTTGGCCAGCAGCAGCTCGGCGGGCTGGTGCACCGACAGGCCGGGCTCCAGTTCCAGGTCCTCTGCCTGTGCCCCGCTCAACCCGGTCAGCACCGGCCAGCACTCCGGCCCGCGTGAGCGGTCGAGCAGCAGCGTGAGGGGGGTGCCGTCAGGCAGGTCGAGCCGAAGCTCCTCTGCCGGTCCATCGACCGGCTCCTGGCCGGCCGATACGGGGCCGACCGGCACCGGCGCGTTCAGCTCCAGCTCCGGCAGCCGCAGCGTGGGCCGCGCCAGCCACTGCTTCAGCACCCCGGCGTAATCCTCCACCAGCGCGCGTATCCCGTCCGGGGTGTAGAGGTCGCTGTCGTACTCCAGCCACAACCGGACCTGCTCATCGGTGACTTCGATCTCGGCGACGGTGTCGAACCGGCCGCGGTCGCGTTCGACGTCCAGTACCCGCACCGGCTGCCCGCCCAGGCTCAGCTCGCCGACCGCGTCCACCCGGGGCAGGAACAGGTGCTGGAACAACGGGGTCCGGTCGGTCGGGCGCGGGGCGGCGGCAGCCTGCACGATCCGGTTGAACGGCAGCCGGACATGCTCGACCGCGGCGGCCACCCCGGCCGAACAGCGGGACACCGCATCGGCGAGATCCGGCGCGCCCCCGAGGTCCAGGCGCAGCGGCACGGTGTTGGCGAGCTGCCCGACCAGCGACTCCAGTTGCGGGACGGCCCGGTTGGCGGCGAGCACGCCGAGCATCAGGTCCTCGTCGCCGGTGGAGCGGGCGATCATGGCCGCCCAGCCCGCCAGGCACAGGGCGTACGGCGAGGCGTGCAGGGTCCGGGCGGTACGCCGCACGGCGGGACCGTCGACCCCCGGCAGGACGAACCCGGTGCGCCGGCCCGCCCCGCGGCGGCTGCGGCGGCGCGGCAGGTCGGGCCGTACTTCCAGGGTGGTCGGCGCGGCTCGCAGGGTCTCCTGCCACCAGGCGGTGTCGGTGTCCTGGACGGCGGGGAGCAGTGATTCGCGCTCCCATTGGACGAAGTCGCCGTACTGCAGCTCGGGTTCGGGCACCGGTGAGGGGGTCCCGGCCAGCGCGGCGGCGTAGTCGGCGGCCAGCTCCGCCAGCAGCAGCCGGACCGCGGTGGCGTCCGCGAAGATGTGGTGCACGGCCAGTGCCAGGACGTCCTCGCCCGCCGGGCCGCCGCCGTGCAGCAGCAGGAACGCGATCCCGCAGCCGGCCGCGGGGTCGATCCCGGTGCCGGCGAACCGGGACAGCGCCCGGTCCCGGTCCTGCCGCGCGTCCCCGTCACGCTCGCGGGCCGGGAGCGTGACCTCGGCGAACGGCAACTGTTCGGGCACCGGGAGCACCAGTTGTCCCGGCCGCCCGTCGTGCAGGCGTACCGCGCTGCGCAGGATTTCGTGCCGGGACAACAGCGCGCGGACCGCGGTGCTCAGGGCGTCCGCGTCCAGTCGGCCCGGCACCGCCAGCGCCACGCACTCGGTCAGCGGGGCCTGTTCGGCCGCTGCTGCGTCGGAGGACCAGAAGTGCTCCTGGATAACCGCAAGGGGTATGAAGTCTTCGTAGCCTCTCATGGAGATACGATAGCGCGGCACGCAGACATTGCCCAGTAGTGTCGCGGTACGACGGCGAAGACCGGGCCCGTTCTTGTCGTCCACCCGTACGACAGTCGCCGTTCGGACGATTCCCTTTCAGGCCACGCCGCAATCAGTTTCGGCCGGATCGCGTCTGCACAGTCACAGCAAGGGGAGCAGCGACTGTGCGCCCCCACCTCCCAACTTGCTTGCGCTGCCTGCATGTTCGAATTCAGGAAGGCCTCGCTGTGCCTGCTGCCCCGTCCGGCCGGCCTGGCCGTAAGCGCAGACTGTGCGTAAAGACTGGCTGTACGGTGCAGCCTGGCCGTACTGTGATGCCGTCCGCAGTTGTGGTGTGTGGTCAGGGAGCTCGCCGACCGACGCACACGCACAACTGAATACGAGCGTCTCGCACCGAATTCCTGCTATGAGGAGCCACAGGGCATGACCTCAACCAACTCGTCATCCGGGACCGGAACCACCCCGGCAGAGGCAGAGAGCGCCGGCGGGGGGGTCCCACCCCAGTCGCCGCCGGGTGCGTCCGGCACCGCGCCGCCTCCTCCTGCCGGTGGCAAGAGCGCGAAACAGCGCTCCGTCCTGTTCCGCAACCGTGACTTCGCCCTGGTCTGGGGCGGAGAGTCGATCAGCCTGCTGGGCAGCGAGATCAGCGTGGTCGCGCTGCCCCTGCTGGCCGTCATCGGCTTCGGCGAGGGCGCGGTCGGCGTAGGCATGCTGATCGCCGCGCAATGGATCCCGTTCGTCCTGCTGGCCCCGCTGATGGGGGTGTTCACCGACCGGCTGAACCGGCGGATGATGATGCAGGTGTCCAACGCGGCCCGGTTCGTCGTCCTGGGCTCGCTGCCGCTGGCCTGGGCGCTGGACGGGCTGACGATGATTCACCTGTACGTGGCCGCACTGGTCAAGGGCGTCTTCGACGTCGTCTTCCAGCTCGCCTACCAGGCGTACCTGCCGCAACTGCTGGCGCGCGAGGACCTGGTGGACGGCAACGCCAAGACACAGCTGAGCCGCTCTGTCGCGCTCATCTTCGGGCGCAGCGGCGGCGGCGCTCTGGTCAGCGTGCTCGGCGCCGCGCGGGCGCTCACCGTCGACGCCGTCTCCTACCTGCTGGCGGCCATCGCCCTGAGTTTCGTACGGTTCCGTGAGCCCGAGAAGCAGCAGACCCACGCACGCGGCCTGCGCGCCACGCTGGTCGAGCTGCGCGGCGGAATCTCCATGACCTTCGGCAACAAGCTGCTGCGGTATCTGACGCTGATGGCCACCTTCGGCAACACCGCCGTGTCCATGGTCCTCGCCATGATCATTGTGTTCGGGTACGAGGACCTGGGTCTGACCGCCGCACAGGTCGGGCTGACCCTCGGAGTCGGTGGCGCGCCGGTCGTGCTCGGCGCGATCCTGTCCCGGCGGATCAACGAGCGTCTGGGCATCGGCCGCACTCTGCTGGTGACCCACGTGATGCTGGTGGTGGCGTTCGCGCTGCTGCCCCTCGCCCAGCTCGGCGGCACCGGGTTCGCCGTGACCGTACTGATCATCTCGCAGGGCATCTCGTCGTTCACCACGCCCGTGGGCAACGTCGGGGTCATGACCCTCATTCAGAAGGCCACACCGCCGCAGGCGATGGGCCGGGTCGGCGGGGTCTCCCTGCCGCTCGTCTGGGGCGCCAACGCCGCCGGTCCGCTGCTGGGCAGTGCGGTCGCCGTGACGGTCGGCAACGCCGCCGCCTTCTACCTGGCCTCGGCGCTCGCACTGTGCGCCGTGTTCTGGGTCCTGGCCGGTTCGGTGACCCGGCTGACCGACGACGTACCGGAAGACATGCGACTCGTCGTCGACTGACCGCAGGTCCGACCGACCGGGCAACAGGCAGTACGGCCGGACCGACCTGCACGGCTCTCCCCTATTCAGAGAGGACCACATGATCAGCCAGCAGGACGCCACGGCCGTACGCGAAGTCGGTCCGGCCACCACCCTGGTCTCCCGCATCGAGGAGTTCGCCCGCAGCACCCCCGGGGCGCCCGCCGTCCGGCACGGGGAACTGGAACTGACGTACCGGGACCTGAACGGGCAGGCCGATCAACTCGCCCGGCAGCTCAGTCGGTTGGGCGTACGGCGCGGCGACATGGTCGCCATGTACCTGGGCCGCTCGGTCGAGTGGGTGGTCGGCATGCTCGGCTGCCTGAAGGCGGGCGGCGTATGCATGCCGTTGGACCCTGCCGTACCGGTGGAACGGTTCGACCGGGCCATCGGTGCCGGGAGCCCCGCCGCCGTGGTGACCGCGGTCCCCGCCCGGAGCACCGGCAACCCCATGCCTCCAGTCCCCGCAGGGCTGCCGGTGATCACCCTGGACGCCGGTGCGCCAGTGCCGGCCGAGGTGCCCGGCGAGGAGCCCCCGCGTCCGGCACCGCGCCGCGAGGATCTCGCCTACGCGATGTTCACCTCCGGCTCTTCGGGCGAAGCGAAGATCGTGCTGGCCCAACACTCCTGGCTGGCGCTCAGTGCCGCCCGCAGTGCCACCATCAACGCCACCACCGCCGCCGACCGCGGCTCCTGGCTCGGCGCGGCCGGCGCCGGGATCGCGCTGCACGAGGTCGGTGGCCTGCTCTGGCAGGGCGCGCACATCGTGATCGGTGACCACGAGGTGATCGCCTCCCCGCCCGCCCTGCGCGACTGGCTGCTCGCCGAGCGGATCACCCAGAGCTTCGTGATCACTCCGGTCGGCGAGGTCCTGCAGAACCTGCCCTGGCCGCGCGACTGCGCGCTGCGCCTGCTCACCCTGGGCGGTGACCGGCTGAACCGGTGGGGGCCGGCGGACCTGCCGTTCGAGGTCGCCGTCTCGTACGGCAGCCTGGAGGCCTTCCAGATAGCCAACTCCTGCCACCCGTGGCCCCTTCGGTGCACCCCCACCACGGCCACCGACGCCGACCGCGCGAGCGCCCCGCCCGTGGGCCGCCCGATCGACGGGGTCACCGTCCACCTGCTGGAGGACGACGGCATCTCACCGGTCGTCGACGGCATCGGCGAGGTGTGGATCGACTCGGACTGCCTCAGCCTCGGGTACCTGGGCGATCCGGCACAGACCGCGGACCGGTTCCGGCCCAACCCGTTCGGCGCCCCCGGCAGCCGCATCTACCGCTCCGGCGACGCGGGCCGGTTCCGTCCCGACGGGATCCTGGAACACCACGGCCGGATCGACAACATCGTGAAGATACGCGGCCACCGGGTGGAACTCGGTGATGTCGAGTGGGCGCTCGGTCAGCACCCCGACGTCGACCAGGTCGCCGTGGTGGCGACGGTGGACGGCGACCAGCGCCGCCTCGTCGCCTGTTTCGTCGCGGCGCGGGAGGTCGCGCCGCTGGAGCTGCGCAACCACACGGTGGAGCGGCTGCCGGACTGGATGGTCCCGGTCGCGTACGTACAGCTGGACGCGTTCCCGCTGAACACCTCCAACAAGATCGACCGCCGCCGGCTGCCCCCGGCGGACTGGGACCGGGGGCGCCCGTCGCGCGCCTGGCGGTCGCCCGCCCCCGGGGCGGAAACCGCACTGGCCCGCCTGTTCGCGGACCTGTTGCGGGTGGACCGGGTCGGCGCGGACGACCACTTCATGGAGCTCGGCGGCGATTCGCTGCTGCTGGCCCAGTTGCAGGGCCGGATCGAGCAGGTCCTCGGCGCCCGGATCGAGCTGCCGGATCTGATGGCCGAGCCGACCGTCAGCGGCCTGGCCCGGCTGATCCCGGCGGCCACCGCCCCCGGCACCGGGGCGGCCGCCCTCCCTCCGATCGTCCCCAGGCGGCGCTGAACACCGCCCGCCCGCAGCACCCCGGCACCGCCACGCACGACACACCTCGTCAGACCGACGAAATCGGCATGGAGGCAGGCATGACCACCGAGGCCGCGGACGCCACCGACCGGCTGGTAACCGCTTTCGACCACCACGACCCCGGATACACCCCGCAGACCGCGGAGCGGGTGAACAGCGAGATCCGTGAGCGGGGGGTGACCTGGTCGCCGGCGTACGGCGGAATCTGGATCCTTTCCCGGTACGCGGACGTGCGCGCCGCCCTGACGGACTGGCGCACCTACAGCTCGGCCCGCGGCGTGCACTTCCCGCGGGCCGAGGGGATGCCGATGTTCTCGCCGATCGACTACGACCCGCCGCAGCAGCGCGAGATACGGGACCGGATGGCCGGTCCGATGACCGGGGACGCGGTCGGCGCGATGGTGCCGGAACTGCGCCGGATCGTCGCCCGCCTGCTCGCGCCGGTGGTCGATCGTGGCCACGGGGATCTGATGGCCGAATTCGCGGAGCCGTTCGCGATCGAGGTGCTGGGAGTGGCCTTCGGGCTCTCCGAAACCTGCCGCAGCCGGGTCCGCGAGGCGACGCGGACGATGTGGACGTACATCTCGACCGACCGGGACGCGAGCAAGTTCTGGCCCGCCTTCCACGCCCTGCTGGCCGAGGAGATCGACCGGGTACGGCGCCGGCCGGACGGCAGTTACCTAGCCCGGCTGGCGGCGATGCAGCGGGACGGCCGGCCACTGCCGGACGAGGAGCTGTACTCGGTCATCGTCAGCTTCTGCGTCGCCGGGCACGACAACACGATGAACTCGATCACCCGCCTGGTGCACACCCTGGCCGGGGATCCCGCCCTGCAACTGCGGCTGCGCCGCGAGCCGCAACTGCGCCCGGCCGTCGCGGAGGAGGCACTGCGCCGCTGGTGCCCCACCGACCGGTTCACGCGGGTCACCACCCGCGAGGTCACGGTTGCGGGCACCGTCATTCCGGCCGGTGCCCGGGTGGTGCTCCTGTTCGACGCGGCCAACCGGGATCCGGAGAAGTTCCCGGAGCCCGACGAGTTCAACCCCGACCGCGGCAACTCCCACCAGCACCTCAGCTTCGGGCACGGCATCCACCACTGCATGGGTGTGCATCTGGCCCGGGCCGAGTTCGCCGCGGTCCTCGACGAGCTGGCCCAGCAGCCGCTGTTCGACCTGAACGAGCCCAGTGCACTGCATTTCGAGAACGGTCGGCACATCATGTTCGACCGGGTGTCGGTGCGGTTCCGCACCGGGGAGGAGCGCTGAAATGATCACCGAGCCAAGCACCGAGACGAGTACCGGCGACCCGCAGCCGACACTGCTGATCGACCTGGCGACCGGGCTGTGGAAGGCACAGACCCTGACCGCGGCCATCGAGACCGGGGTCTTCGAGACCCTGGCCACCGGCGCGTCCAGTGCTCCCGAATTGGCCGTCAGACTCGGCCTCGGCGAGCGGCCGGCCGAGATCCTGCTGACCGCGTGCACCGCGCTGGGACTGCTGGAACAGCGGGACGGGCGCTACCGCAACACCGCCGTGGCCGACCACTACCTGGTGCCCGGCCTGCCCGACTACTTCGGCGGCTATGTGCAGATGGTGGCCCAGTACACGGCGCCCGGTTGGATGCGGGCGACCGAGGCCGTACGTACCGACGCACCCACCAAGCCGGTGCCCGACCCGGACCGGAACATGTTCGAGGAGGGCAACCGGCCGAAGTCCTTCTGGGACGGGCTCTTCGCCTTCTCCACCCTGACCGCCCGTCAGATGGCCCGGGCGGTCGACCTCTCCGGTGTACGCCGGATCATGGACGTCGGCGGCGGCGCGGGGGCCACTCTGATCGAGCTCTGCCGGCAGCACCCGCACCTGAGCGGCACCGTCGTCGACCTGCCGCACGTGTGCGCACTCGCCCAGGAGCGCATCGACGCGGCCGGGATGACCGGACGGATCAACACGGCGGCGGCCGACTTCTTCGCCGATCCGCTGCCGTCCGGGCACGACGCCGTACTGCTGTCGATGATCATGCACGACTGGGACGAGAACCAGAACCGGAAGCTCCTTGCCTCCTGCCTGGACACGCTGCCCTCCGGCGGCACCCTACTGATCAGTGAACTGCTGGTGGACGACGACAAGTCCGGGCCGGTGGACGCGGCGCTGATGAGCATGAACATGCTGGTGGGCACCTGGGGGCGGAATTACACGGGGGCCGAGTACGCCGGCTGGCTTCGCGACGCCGGCTGCGACCGGGTGCGCACGGTCCGGTTCGACTCGCCGGGGGCGAACGGCGTGGTGCTGGGAGAGAAGGCGTGATGGGACCTCAGCAGCGGCGCTGGTTCCTGCGCGAGCCGTCGCCCGATGCCCGGATGCTTCTGCTGTGCATGCCGTACTCCGGGTGTGGTGCCTCCATGTTCCGTGCCTGGCCCGCCACCATCGGTGACGCGGAGGTGGTCCCGCTGCAACTGCCGTGGCGGGAGAACCGGATGCGCGAGCCGCACTTCGGCACCTACGAGGAGCTGGCCGGGGCTCTGCTGGACGACGTCGGGGAATTGCTGACCGCTCGCCCGTACGCACTGTTCGGACACTGCGGAGGCGCCCTGCCGGCGTTCGAGACGGTGATCGGGATCGCGGAGCGCGGTCTGCCGGCACCGGTGCAGTATTTCGCGTCGAGTCAGGTGGCACCGCAGGACGGTCCCTGGGGCCGTTTCCTCGGCCTGGACGACCAGGGGCTGCGCGACGAGATCGCCGGGCTGCTGACCGCGATGGGAGCGGCCGCTTCCGCCGACGAACTCGTCGACCTGTTCGTCGACGTGATGCAGGCCGACCTGGAAGCCAACCGGAAGTACTTCCGCCCGGCCGGCACCGTGCCCTGCCCGATCACCGCGCTGGGCTGGGACAACGACGTCGAGGTGCCGCACCACCTGATGGGCGGCTGGCAGGCCTGGGCGCCCACGGAGAAGGTGGTCCTGCCGGGGACCCACTACAGCTTCCTGGACGCGCCGCCCGAGCTGGTCCGGGTGCTGGCGGACCGGCTCACCGCGGATTCCGGTGCCCGGGAGCCGTAACCCGCCGTCAAGGACGGAACCAGTACGCAGTAAGGCCTTACATCATCTGTCGTGTTTTGCATGCTGACTTGGAGGACAGTGGCATGAGTCAACAGAGCGAGTTGCTTCGCCGACTGCGCCAGCTCCCGGGGGAGCGCCGGGACGCGCTGTTGGCTCGGCTGGAGGATGTCTCCGCGGGGGCCCGGTCCGCCCCGCTGTCGTACCGGCAGGAACAGCTGTGGCTGTTCGACCGGTTCGCCCCCAGCAGCCTGGCCTACGGACTCGGCTTCGCCTTCCCGATCGAGGGCCGGCTCGCCCCGGAGGCGCTGCGCGCGGCGCTGACCGATCTGCTCCAGCGGTACACCGTGCTGCGCTCGACGTTCCCCGACGAGGACACCCGGGGCACCCAGCAGGTGAAGTCGGTGCCCGAGGTACGGCTGGAGGTCGAGGACGTTCCCGACGGGCAGCTGCGCTCGCGCGCGGACGAGGTGGTGCAGGGCGAGCTGCGCCGCGGACTGGACCTCAACTCCGGCCCGATGGTCCGCTTCCGACTGCTGCGGGCCACCCCCGAGCAGCATCTGCTGGTGCTGACCAGCCACTACATCGTCCTCGACCCGCGCTCCGCGCGGGTGCTCCAGAGCGACCTCACCCACGCCTACCGTGCCCGAATAGGCGGCGAGGCGCCGAAGTGGGTGCGGGAGCCGGTGGACTTCGGCGCTTACGCGAGCTGGCAGCGGGACTGGTGCGAACAGGACGGCGCCCGCGAGGCCACCGAGTACTGGCGCGGCGCCCTGGCCGGCTGGGAGGGCACGGAGCTGCCCACCGACTCCCCCCGTCCGCGGCTGATCGACCTGAGCAGCGACATGGTCCGGCTGCCGCTGCCGCTCGAACTCGCCGCCGCGGCCGACGACTTGGCCAAGGACGATGCCGAGCGGCAGGATGTCCTGCTGGCCGCCTTCCTGATCCTGATCGCCCGGCACACCGCCCGCGGGGACCTCACCGTCGGGCTGCCGTACGACGTCACGGGCCCGTACGACGCCGACCGGCTGGTCGGCGACATCGGAAACCTGCTGCCGCTGCGGGTCGAACTGGACGAGGCGGACAGCTTCGCCGCCGTGGTGGCCCGCGTGCGCGACGCCCGCCGGGACGGCAAGGAGCACTCCACCCTGCCGTTCAAGCTGATCCTGGACGCGCTCGGGGTGGAACCGGACGCCGGCCGGCTGCCGCTGGTCCAGATCGGCTTCACCACCACCGGCGAGAACACCGGACCGGTCGAGGCGGACGGGGTGCGGATCGGCTGCGAGCAGGTCGACGCCGGTGCCGGGACGTTCGAGCTGGCGCTGGAGGTCGGTGACGGCGAACAGCCCACCGTGGCGGTACGGTTCGCCACCTCGCTGTACCGGCGCTCCACGGCCGCCCGCCTCCTGGACCGCTTCCTGCAGACCCTGGGCGCGCTCTGCGAGCAGCCGGACCGGCCGTGGGGAGACGCCCCGTTGGGCACTGCGCAGGAGCGCGCGGACGTGCTTGAGCGCTGGAACGCGCCGATCGGCGCGCCGCTCGACACCCCGCTGCACGAACTGTTCGCAGAGGTCGTCGCGGCCGCCCCGGACAACACCGCGCTGGTCTGGCAGGACGGCACTCTGACCTACGGCGGTCTCGACGCCTGGTCCCGGCGGATCGCAGCGCGACTGGTGGCCGCCGGGGTCGGCCTCGGCGACCTCGTGCCGGTGGTGATGGAGCGGGGCCCGGCGCTGCTCGCCGCCGTACTCGGTGTGCTGCGCGCCGGTGGCGCCTACGTACCGGTGGACGTCGGTCAGCCCGACGAGCGGCTGGCGATGATCCTGGAGGACACCGGGGCCCGGACCGTGGTGGTCTCCCCCGGCACGGCGGACCGGGTGCCGCAGCCGCTGCGCGTGGTCCTGGGCCCCGACCCGCAGGACGGGCCTCCGGCGGGTGAGCAGCATGCCCCGGTCGTCGTGCCGCCCGCCTCCGCGGCGTACGTCATCTACACCTCGGGGTCCACCGGCCGGCCCAAGGGCGTGGTGGTCGAGCACCGCAATGCGGCCAACTTCACCCGCACCGTACGGGAGATGTTCGATCTCACCCCCGAGGACCGGGTCCTGCACTTCGCCTCGCCCGGCTTCGACGTCTCGGTGTTCGAGATCTTCGGCACGCTGCTCAGCGGCGCCGTCCTGTACGTCATGGACGAGGACCAGCGGCGCTCCGTGGACGCCCTCGACGCGGTGCTGCGCGAGCAGCGGATCACCGTCATCGACCTGCCCCCGGCGATCATGGAACTGCTCGCCCCGGAGGGCTACCCCGATCTGCGGGTGGCGTTCGTGGGAGGCGAGGCGTTCACCGGTGAGCTGACCACCCGGTGGGCCCGTGGCCGGGGCTTCTGGAACGGCTACGGGCCGACGGAGACCACGGTGACCGTGGTGGCCAAGCGGTGCGAGGGCGAGTGGACCTCCTCGCCGCCGATCGGCCGGGCGATGGCCAACCACCGCGCCTACGTGGTGGACGGTGCCGGTTCGGGTGTGCTCCCGCCCGGCGCGGTCGGTGAACTCGCCATCGCCGGGCTGGGGGTGGCACGCGGCTACCTGGGGCGGCCCGACCTGACCGCCGACCGGTTCCGGCCCGACCCCGACGGCCCGCCCGGCTCGCGCCGCTACCTCACCGGTGACCTGGCCGTCTGGGACGAGGCCGGGGACCTGTGCTTCGTCGGCAGAGCCGACCGGCAGGTCAAGGTCCGTGGCGTACGGATCGAGCTGGGCGAGGTGGAGGCCGCGCTGCAGGCCGTGGACGGGGTCGCCCAGGCGGTGGCAGAGGTGGCCGCCGACCCGCGCACCGGCGCCCTGCTGATGGCGTACGTGGTGCCGGAGCGGCCCGGCGAGCTGCAGCTGGACACGATCCGCTCCGCGGTGGCCGGCCGGCTGCCGTCCGCGATGGTGCCCTCCGTGCTGGTGCCGCTGGAGGCGGTCCCGCTCACCCCGAGCGGCAAGATCGACCGGCGGCGGCTGCCTGCCGTGGAGTTCGCCGCGGTGGACGAACTCTCGGACGTCGACGAGGAGAACAGCACGCCCACGGAACGCACCATGCGCAAGGAGGTGTTCGCCCCGCTGCTGGGCGCCCGTGTCGGCAACCACGTGAACTTCTTCGCGGCGGGCGGCACCAGTCTGCAGGCGATCCAGCTGTCCTCCCGGGTGAACGCGGTGTTCGGGGTGGCACTGCCGATCGCCGACTTCTTCGCCACCCCCACCGTGGCCGGTCTGTCCGCACTCGTGGACGCGGCGAGCACGGGTCAGGGGGCGCAGCGGGACGCGCTGGCAGAGGCACTGGAACTGGTGGAGGGGCGCAGCGACGACGAGATCGCCGAGCTGGCCGCCGAACTGGACGAGGAGGGGGCGCGATGAGCGCGGGCACCCCCGTGAAGGCGCCTGCGGACATCAAACCGGTGAGCTTCACGATGGACTCGCTCTGGGTGCGCCGGGTGCCCGGGAAGGACGTCCGGGTGCGGCTGATCTGTCTGCCGTTCGCCGGTGGCGGCGCGTCCGTGTACCAGCGGATGGCGGCACTGATGCCCTCCTGGGTGGAGACCCTGGCGGTGCAGCTCCCCGGGCGCGAGGACCGGTCCCGTGAGGAGCCGCCGGCCCTCATCGACGCGCTGGTCACCGCCTGCGCGATCGCCCTGCGCCCGTACACGGCCATGCCGTACGTGCTGTACGGGCACTGCGCGGGCGGGCTGCTGGCGTACGAGATCGCGCACGAGATGGGCCGCCGGTTCGGGACCTGGCCGCAGCGGCTGATCGTCGGTGAGCAGCCCGCTCCGCAGGCACCGCCGCCCGCGGAGCCGCTGCACCGGCTGTCGGACGAGGAGCTGCTGGCCGCCGTGAACGAGCGCGGCGGGCTGCCGGAGGCGGTGGCCCGCAACGCGCAGCTGCTGGCGTTCCTGCTGCCGGTGCTGCGCGGCGATTTCGAGCTCTGGGAGAACTACCGGCACCGGCCGCGTCCCCCGCTGCCGGTCCCGATCACCACGGTTCGCGGCCTGACCGGCTCGGTGGACGAGTCCGCCCTGGCCGGCTGGGCCGAACAGACCGACGTGGGCCGCACCGGCGTGAGCGTCGAGGGCGGTCACTACTTCGTCGTCGGACTGACCCCGGAGGCGGCTCGCGAGATCAGTGGGCAGTTGCCCACCGGACCGCCGGCCGCCCCTGCCCGATCGCTGACTGCCCCGGATGGAAGGACACTCGCGTGAGCACCTCCGCCAGTACCGCCGGCACCTCCTTCCCCGCCACCGCGGCCACACCGTTCTCCCTGGAAACCATCGCCGGGATCGCGGCCGGCGCCGCAGGCGTCCAGGACGCCGCCGCCGTGTACGACCGCCGGCTGCGCGCTCCCGGCGCGAACCGGGCGGCATCCGGGCCCGGCACCGGCGGCGTACCCGCCGGCACCGATGTCCCCGCCGACCGGCCGGCGCTGGTCCACGGCCCCGAGCCGGTACTGCCGCCGGACGCGGTGGCGACGCTGCCGCAGGCGCTGGCCCGGGCCGCGCGGGTGGCCCCCGGCCGCGGCACCACCTATCTGCTGCCGGACGGCAGCACCGACCGGCAGACCTACGCCGAGCTGTACGAAGAGGCCCGCCGCATGCTGGGCGGGCTGCGACGCCACGGCCTGGCTCCGGGCGACACCGTGCTGCTGCAGTGCGCCGACAGCCGGACCTTCGTCACCGCCTGGTGGGCCTGCGTACTGGGCGGATTCCTGCCCACCCCGGTGGCCCCTGCGCCGGAGTACGCCACGGACAACGCCGCGGTGCGCAAGCTCGTCGCGGCCTGGGGGCTGCTCGGCCGCCCGCCGGTGATCGCCGATCCCGGACTGCTCGAAGGGGTACGTTCACTGGCCGCCCGGCTGCCCGGCGGCGAGGCCCTGCGGGTGCTGGCCGCCGACACCCTGTTCGCCCCGGAACCGGCCGACTGGTCGGTCCCCGACCCGGACGCGCTGATCGTCAACCTGCTCACCTCCGGCAGCACCGGCACGCCCAAGTGCGTGCAGCACCGCCATCGCACCATCGTCGCCCGGAGCTACGCGGCGATCGCCGCGAACGGCTTCACAGAGCACGACGTCTCGCTGAACTGGATGCCGCTGGACCACGTCGGCGGCATGATCATGTTCAACCTCCGGGACGTGTTCCTGACCTGTGAGCACGTCAACGTGCGGACGGAGTCGGTGATCCGCAGACCGCTGCTGTGGCTGGACTGCCTGGACCGGTTCCGGGCCACCAGCACCTGGGCGCCGAATTTCGCGTTCTCGCTGGTGTGCCGGCGCGCGGAGGAGATCGCCGCCGGATCGTGGGACCTGAGCCGCCTGACCAACATCTGCAACGCCGGCGAGGCCGTGGTCGCCCGCACCGCCCGCCGCTTCGTGGAGCTGCTCGCCCCGCACGCTCTCCCCGCCGACGCCATGGTGCCCTGCTGGGGAATGTCGGAGACCTCGTCCGGGGTGACGTACACCCGCATGCACCGTGACGACCCGGCGGTCGGCACCATCTCCCTGGAGCCCGCCGCGCTGGACGGCGGACTGCGCGAGCTGCCGGTGGGCACCCCGGGCGCGGTGGTGGTGACAGAGGTCGGCGCCCCGGTGCCCGGCGTGGCGCTCCGGATCGTGGACCCGAAGGGAGAGGTGCTCCCCGAGGGCCGGGTGGGCCGACTGCATGTGTCCGGCAGCACCGTGCTGAACGGTTACGCCCACAACGAGCGGGCCAACCTGGAGAGTTTCACCGACGACGGCTGGTTCGACACCGGTGACCTGGGGTTCCTGCGCGACGGCCGGCTGTTCCTCACCGGCCGGCAGAAGAACATGGTGATCGTCAACGGCGCCAACTTCCCCGCACACGAGATCGAAGCGGTGGTGGAGCAGGTCCCGGGCGTGCTGCCCGCCTGCTCCGCGGTGGCCGGAGTGCCCGACGAGGACACCGGCACCGACGCCTTGGTGGTCTTCTTCGTGCCCGACACCGACGACGTGCCCGCCCTCGTGGACGCCATCCGCTCCGCCCTTGCCCGCGACCTGGCCCTGCGCCCGACCTATCTGGTGCCGGTGACGGGCCAGGAGTTCCCCCGGCAGAACGGCGGGAAGGTGCAGCGCGAGCGACTGCTCGAAGGCTGGCGCGACGGGCGGTTCGACGATCGCTGTTACGGCGGTGAGGCGGACGGCGCCGTCCCGGACGGCCCGTCGGGCGACGAGGCCGGTATCCCGGCGCTGGCGGTCGCCTGGGAACCGGCCGGGACGCCGCTGCGGCAGCGGCCGGCCGGTCCGCTGGTGGCCATCGTCAGCGGTACCGCCCCCGACTGGCTGGACCGGCTGGCCGATGTTCAAGTCCCGGTCGGCGCGGACCCCGTGGAGCTCGCCCGAGCCCTGGAGCAGGCCTTCGAAGGAGTCGGCGAGCAGCTCACGGACGACCGGGCCGGGGAGGACCGCGGCCTCGTGCCGCAGGTCCTGTTCGTGGCCGCCGGGGACCCCGCGGCGGCACCCGCCGATGGAGACGCCGGTGTGCCGGCGCAGTTCCTCGCCGTGGCTTCGGCTTTGTCACGGGTACGTCCCGATGCCGAGCTCACCGTATTCACCCGGGGCGCCGCGCAGGCGGCACCCGGTGACCTGGTGGTGCCTGGCCGGGCGGGGCTGACCGCGCTGGTGCGTACCGCACGCTCGGAGCGGCTTCTCGCCCGTACCGCGATGATCGACGCCGCGGCGGACGCCGAGGCGGGCGCACTGGCCGCGCTGGCGGGCCGGCAGCACGACGGTGACGTGGTCGCCGTGCGCGACGGCAGACCGCTGCAACAGCGGCTGCGTACCGTGCCGTTGCCGGAGGTCTTCGACGTACCCACCGATGTACTGCCCCGTGGCGGGACCTGTCTGCTCACCGGCGGTCTCGGCGGCCTGGGGCGGACCGTGGCGGAGCACCTGGTGGTGGCGCACGGGGCTCGGCTGCTGATCGTCGGGCGGACGCCGGAGGCGCGGCTGGACAACGAAGCCCGGGAGGCTCTGGAGATCCTGTCCGCGGTCGGTGAGGTCCGCTACCGCGCCGCCGATGTCGCAGACCCCGACGCGCTGGCCCGCGTGGTGGTGGAGGCGGAGGCGTCCTGGGGCCGTGGGCTCGACCTGGTGTTGCACCTTGCCGGGGCCGCGGTCGCGGCGCAGTGGGAGTCCTTGTCGGAGCACGAGCTGCGGACAGAGTCCGCGGAGTGGCTGGACCGGATGCTGCACCCGAAGGCCGGTGGCTGCGTGGCCGTGGACAGGCTGCTGGCCACTCGGCCGGACACCGTGGTGGTGCTGTTCTCGTCCGTGAACGGGTTGTTCGGCGGCACCGGATTCGGTGCCTACGCGGCGGCCAACGCGGTGTTGGACGGCTGGGCCCAGCGCTGGGCCGCCACGGGTCGGCGGGCGCAGAGTCTGGCCTGGAGCATGTGGGACGGTCCTGGGATGAACCAGGGCAGTCCGCTGGTCGCGGCGGCCCGGCATCGCGGGTTGACCCTGATCGATCCGGCCCGGGGCACGCTGGCGCTGCTGGGTGCCCTGCGCGCCGGGCCGGTGCATCTGCTGATCGGTGCGGACCCCGCGAACGAGCAGATCAAGACGCTCCTGGCGGCGGACCAACTGCGCGGCGGCACCATCGCCGTGGCAGTGGTGCCCGAGCCGGGCGAGGATCCTCAGCGAGTGCGGGCCGCTGTGTCGGCCCAACTGGCCGGTCAGGGGATTTTCGCCCGGGTGGTGGTGACCTCGCGGATCGAGCGGGACCGCAGTGGCTCCCCCGACCCGGCGGCCGTGCTGGCGGCTCTCGGCGCGGGCGGTGCCGGCTATGTGGCACCTGACGGGCAGCTCGAGGTGCTGGTGGCCAAGGCTGCGGCCGAGGTGCTCGGGGTGTCCCAAGTGGGCCGCGACGAATCGTTCTTCAGCCTGGGGTGCGACTCGATCCGGGCGGTGCAGCTCGCAGAGGCGCTGAGCAACCATCTGGGCGACCGGGTCACTGTGGGCTCACTCTACGAGTCACCGACGGTCCGTTCCCTGGCCGCCGGGATCGCCGGCTGACCAAGGGTGTACCTCCCGAGCTGTGGTGCTGCCCGGGAGGTACATCCGGCGCGAAGAATTCCCCCGTACTCCATCAGCAGCACCTGAACTCTGCCGATGGGCACTTACTCTTGCCGTCTGCGCGCCGACGCCTTGCTCGGGTTCACTGGCCGCGCCGCCTTCGGGGGCTCGACTTCGCTTCCTCCAGGTGCCCCAAACGACGCAGCCTGTCCACCCATGCCTGAGCGGTGTAGCGGGGAACGTCGTAGTGCTGCGCCACCTTCCCCACACTCCGGAGCTTGAGGAAGACTGCTTTCACCTCATCCGCGTCGGGCATCTTGCGGTATGGGCGTTCCGCCTTCTCTTCGACCGGAGGGGCAGACACTGCCGCACGCTTGTGGCTCTCCGGTTCGTTCTTGGAGCGGGAAGAGGACGGGTCGGCAACCCCGCTCATCGCCTGAGCCAGCATCTCGAAGTCGATGTCGAGTGCGGCTCGTGGGGAAACCTCACCTTCTTCCGAGGCCCGGACGATCAGCTCAACTATCCGCGGTGCCCCACCGGGAACGCTCATCATCACTGCGGTGATCGTTGCCGGTTCCTCTTCGGCGTCCGCGCCTGACGCTTCGACTGTGATGGTCCATTTCACGCCACACCTGCAATCATGATCCCTCCGATCGTCACTCGTGCGACACGAGGGTCCTTCATAGAGTCACGCACGAGCGTGTCAACTATAGCCACCTTCTATGAAAAAAAGCTACGACCAGTCGACGAATGACTCACAAAGAGTCCACTGATCCGCTAGTATCCGCTCCCACACACCCGGCAGAGCTGATGCGTCCCCGTCCGGCGAGATGAGTCACTTGAGCGTGTCCGTGCCGTGATGGCTGGGTTGTCCGGGTTGAAGACGAGATGATCAAGGTTCTCGACTTGGCCTAAAGCGCTTTCCCGACGATGCCGTGGGCGCCCGCTCTCTGTCAGCTCAGGGTGAGACGTCCGGCGTCGGCGGGAGTTGGGCCTGAGAGGGCACGACCGGATCGCCTGTGTGATCGGAATCAGCCGGCCGGGCAGACGGGTTACACGACACCTGCTCGTACACTACAAGTGTGGTCTGTCAGTGAAGCCTCCGTTAGAGAGTAGGCGACATGCGCCAGGAACGAATAACGGGACCCTGCGTACCGGCGGTAATGGCGTGAAAAACCTTTTCGCCGTCAGTGACCTGCATGTTCAGTACCCGGAAAATCGCAGGATAGCCGAGGAGCTGCAACCGGAGTCGGACGACGACTGGCTCCTGGTCGCCGGCGACGTCGGCGAAATGACTGCAGACATCATCGACACGATGAAGATTCTGCGCGATCGCTTCGGCACCGTGGTCTGGGCGCCCGGAAACCACGAACTGTGGACACCCCCGGGGGACCCGGTCCAACTTCGCGGCGAGGCGCGCTACTTGTACCTGGTCGACGTGATGCGCGACATGGGGGTGCTCACCCCCGAGGACCCGTACCCGCTCTGGGAAGGCCCGGCAGGGCCGGTGGCGGTGGCCCCGCTGTTCGTCCTGTACGACTACACGTTCCGGCCTCCCGGTACGCGCACCAAGGAGGAGGCATTGAATGCCGCCTACCAGGCGGGTGTGGTCTGTTCCGACGAGTACCTGTTGCATTCCGACCCGTACCCCAGCCGTGACGCCTGGTGCAGGGCCCGGCTGGAGTACACGCGCGGGAGACTGGACGCGATCGATCCCGCGTTGCCCACCATCCTTGTCAACCACTTCCCGCTGGTTCGCGAGCCCACCCGAATACTGCGCTACCCGGAGTTCGCGCAGTGGTGCGGGACAGAGGAGACTGCGGACTGGCATGTGCGTTACCGGGCGGTGAGCGTCATATACGGGCATCTCCACATCCCCCGCACCATTGAGTGCGACGGGGTTCCGCATCGTGAGGTCTCACTCGGTTACCCGCGGGAGTGGCGCCGTCGTCCCGCGCCTCCGCAGGGGCTGGCGCGTATTGTTCCCGCCTCCGTGATGGAGAGTTCCGCGTGACGGTCACCTCTGTCGCGGGCCGGCTGCTCGAAGGGGTGCTTCCGCCGGAGATCGCCCTGGAGGAGCTGTTCGCCGACCCCTATGTCGAGCTGTTCCCGGAAGAAGCCGAGCTCGTGGCCGCATCCGACGCCAAGCGACAGAGAGAGTTCGCCACAGTGAGACTCTGCGCGCGCAGGGCACTCGTGCGGCTGGGAATCGAACCGGGCCCGATCGTGCCCGCTTCGGACGGCCCGCCCTGGGCCGGCCGGGCCCCGCGCTGGCCCGACGGCGTCGTGGGCAGCATGACGCATTGCGAGGGCTACCGGGCGGCGGCGGTGGCGCACGCGGAAGCGGTCGCCTCGGTCGGTGTGGACGCCGAGCCGAACGCGCCGCTGCCCGCGAACATCGCGGACACGGTGATGCTGCCGGAAGAGCAGGACACGGTCTCCCGGCTCTCCGTGCTCCATCCCGAAGTCGCCTGGGACCGTTTGATGTTCAGCGCGAAGGAGAGTGTCTTCAAGGCGTGGTATCCCCTCACTCGAAGATGGCTCGACTTTCCGGAGTGTGTGATCACCCCCGACCCCGACCTCGGCACCTTTACCGGAACGCTGCGCGTGCCCGGGCCCGTGGTGGCCGGCGTACGCATCGATCGTTTCGCCGGACTGTGGCGGACCTCGGCCGGACCGGGGAAAGGCCACCTGGCCACCGCAGTTGTCGTGCCGGCGCGCAGGGTTGACGGTACGCCTGGAGGCGGCCCGGAGTGATCTGAAGCGTTGGCCGAGCTCGTGTGTGTCAGGGCGCCTGTACCAAGGGGGGCTCGCCCAAGGGCGTGGTCAGTACCTCGCGCAGCGCGGTTACGGCGGCGATGCCGATGCGTTCGGCGAGGACGTTCTCGATGACGGCGAGGGTGGCCTGGGCGCGTCGGTGAACACGGACGCCTTCGGCAGTGGCGCGGATCAGGCGGCTGCGGGCGGAGGCCGGGTCGGGGACCTGCTCCAAGAGTCCCATCCCGATGAGGCCGTGCACGGCCTGGTGGGCGGTCTGCCGGGTGACGCCGATCCGGCGGGCGAGTTCGGAGACCGTGGTGCCCTCGTCGTCGAGGGTGGCGAAGACGGCGGCCTGGGCGACGGTCACCGGCTGCTCGCCCGCCGCCTGCATGCTGGCCAGCAACGCGTCGTCGAACCAGCGCTTGGCCTCGATGAGCAGCTGGGGCAGGTTCCGTGCGGGGGTGGTCATGGCTCCTCTGGGGACGGGGGTTCGAGCATAACGACTGGTCGGCGGTGACCCCGGCCGGGCGAGCAGGGCGGCGTACGGCACCGGAGGGTGCCAGGCAGGGAATCATAAATGTCAGGTAACCTGACATTCATCTGTCCCGTGCCGGAGGTTTCCATGACCATGGAGTTCGCCCGTCGTTACCGCTCGCGCTCGCACATACCCGCCGAGCCCGGTAAGCCCTACTTCATCGAGAAGGGCATGGGCGACCGCGCCCACCTGTTCACCGACCTGGTCACCGTCTACGCGGGCGGCGAGCAGACCGAGAACGCCTTCAACTTCTTCACCGTCGAGGGTCCCAAGGGCGACATCATCCCGGCCCACCTCCACTCCGACACCTACGAGGTCTTCTACATCACCGACGGCGCGGTGCGGCTGTTCGTGGAGGACCTGGAGGGTGAGCAGTACGAGAAGGTGCTCACCACCGGTGACTTCGGCTTCGTACCGAAGAACTGCCCCCACGCGTACCGCATTGAGCGCCACCACAGCCGCGTCGTCGGCGTGGCCGCGGGACCGGGCGGCACCTTCGAGCGGTTCTTCGAGAACCTCGGCGCCCCCACCGAGGAACTCGGCCTGCCGCGGGAGCCGTACGTGCCCGAGCCGCACAAGTTCGGCACCGTACCGCAGCAGTACGACGTGCGGTTCCTGCCCGACCACCACTGGCGCACCGGGAGCTGACCTCGGTGGCGTGCGTGCACATGCTGGAGACCGGGGCGCCGGCCGCAGCGTCCTGTACGCGGTGGTGCCGCAGCCCGCCTGCCCCGACAAGGCTGGCCCGCAAGACATCTCTGTTCTCTCCCGCCCCCCGCCCGGCCCGGAAAGAGGCATCCATGCCGCTGACGCCCGACCTCGCCGCGTTCCTCGCCCCGCCCTCCCCCGCGCGGCTGCCGCTGCCGCCCGCCGCGCACCCCGCCCCGGGCGTACGGCTGCTGCGCGGCGCCGTCTACGCCCGCCCTCAGGGGGTGCGGCCCCTGGAACTCGATCTGTGGCTGCCCGACGAGGCGCAGGGCCCGCTGCCGCTCATCGTCTACCTCCACGGCGGCGGCTGGCGTGCGGGCACGCGTACGGACATGGGGCCACGCTTTCGCGACTGGCGTCCCGGTCCGTTCGCCCGCCTCGCGCGGGCCGGGTTCGCCGTCGCGAGCCTCGACTACCGGCTCAGCGGCGAAGCCGTCCACCCGGCCCAGCTGGAGGACGTCACCGCGGCCCTGGCCTGGCTGAACGCCCGAGCCGGTGAACTCGGCCTGGGCACCGGCCGGACCGTGTGCTGGGGCGAATCCGCCGGCGCCCACCTCGCCGCCCTCCTCGCCCTCACCGCGCCGGTGAGCGGCTGCATCACCTGGTACGGGCCCACCGACCTGACCACCCTGCCCGGCCAGTCCCGCCCCGGCACCTACGACGCCGCCGACCCCACCACCCGCGAGGCCCTCCTGATCGGGGCACCGATCGCCGAGGCGCCCGACCGCGCCCGCGCGGCCAGCCCGGTCACGTACATCACCGCCGACGCACCGCCGTTCCTCATCCTCCACGGAACCGACGACTCGCTCATCCCCCTCGCGCAGGGCGAGCAGTTCGCCGCCGCCCTGCGCGAGGCGGGCGCCCACGTCGACTTCCGGCCCGTGCCGGGCGCCGACCACGGGTGGGCGGGCCTGCCGGACGAGGCCGTCGAGCAGTGCTTCGCCACCTCCGTGGACTTCGCCCGAAGCGTGTCCTGCCCAGCGCAGCGCAGGTGAGCAAGGGACGACCGTGGTGCGCGTGCCCATCAGAGGGAGGGTGTCAGAAGGACGGCAGAGGAGTGCCGCACCGGCCGCAGTACCGGGCGTCGCGCTCCGCCGCGAGACGGCCGCAGTCGGGGCAGACGCGGTCCAGCAGGCAGGCCGCCTCACCGCCTTCCTCCTGCGTCCCGGCTCCGGCCCCTGTCACTTCCCGCAGCCACGACCGCTCCGCACGACTGGTGGCACGGGCGATGAGGAGCATGCCGCGACGGTACGGATCGCCCGTGTCATCGGCGCGCAGCGGGCGGTCTTCGTCGTGGTCGGAGTCGGAGTCGTAGAAGAAGCTCGCCGGCCGCTCCAGGAATTCGAGGCGCCGGCGCAGGACCGCCTGCCGGTCCGCGGCGTCCGGGAGGTGGGAGAGGAACGCCAGGATCGTGAAGTACCGGGTGCTGTCGCTGATTTCCAGATCGGCCGGTTCCCGGAGTCGCCGCAGCAGCTCGGCGCGGCCGGCGGCGGTCAGGGTGAGGGTGTGCCGCTGGGCGGCCGCGGCACCCGGTTCGATCCGCCGGTCCAGCAGCCCCGCCTTGACCAGCCGGTTGATCGCCGGATAGAGGCTGCCGTCACTGACCGGCCGCGTGTGGCCGGTCAGGTGGGCGATCCGGCGGCGCAGTTGGTACCCGTGCAGCGGGCCGTCGGCCAGGAATCCCAGAATCGCGAGCTCCAGCATGCTGCTAGTCTCCCATATCGAACCGAGGTACCTCGCATCGAGGTACTCTCTGGGACGAGAGACGAGCCAAGGGGGGCGGTATGGCGTACTCCGAGGAATGGGTCACCGCACGGGCACGTGACGCCTATGCGCACGGCCGGGCGTCGTTCGACGTACGGCCCGAGCGCTCGGCGCTGCTGGTCATCGACATGCAGGACGAATTCGTCCGGCCGGGCTGGAGCCCGTACTGGGTACCGGCGGCCACCCGGATGGCGCCCCGGCTGCGCGGGCTGGTCGAAGCGTGCCGGATCGCCTCGGTACCGGTGATCTGGACCATCTTCGACGACACGCATCTCGGCCTGGACCGGCCGCACGCCCTGCGTCACCTACCGCACGCCGACACCGACTGGCGCAGGCCGGGCCCCGCCGACGTGTGGGACGAGATGGGCCGCCGCCCCGACGAGGTGGTGATCCGCAAGCCTTCCTACGGCGCGTTCTACGACACTCCGCTCGACACGATCTGCCGCAACCTCGGCCGCGACACGGTCGTCGTCACGGGGACGCTGACCAATTACTGCTGCGGCACCACGGCCCGGCAGGCGTACGAGCGCGGTTACAAGGTCGTGTTCGGCGCAGACGTCACCGCGACCGACGACGAGTCCCGGCAGGAACCGGAACTCGCCGTACTGCGCAAGGGGTTCGCACTCGTACTGACCGCCGAGGAGATCGCGGACCGGCTGAACGGCCGGCCCCGCAGCTCGGGCCCGGCCGACGTCTCGTGACGTCAGGAGTGCTGCTCGCGCTTCCTCGGCTCCCCGCCCGCCTCCGGTACGTACGCCGAGCAGTCGGGGTTCCGGCAGGGACCCGGGCGCCAGGTGGGCACGAAGACCCCGAGGGATTTGTGCCGTTTGATTTCGGACGTGACAGGGTGCTTGCAGACCGGACAGACGTGTCGGGCCCGCGTTTCGGTCTCACGCTCATTGCTGCCCATATCTCTACGTTATGCCCGCCCCGCGGAATAGGACAGACCGGAGCACTCAGGGCAGCAGCTTGTCCCGCCAGCGCACGAAAAGCCGCTCCGCGTCGCCGCTGTACGACCACGGGATCCGGGTGGCCCGGTTGTCCAGGAGGCGGAAGACGGCAGTGGCCTCCCCTTCCATTCCAGCGTGGACCAGCCCGTGGGCCAGGTAATTGAGGTCGGCGACGTCCTGCGCCTGCGGGACCGTCCGATGCTTGATCCACTTCTCCAGGGCCGTACGCAGGTCCCAGCGCGCCCGGTCCCCGTTCCAGTGGAAGGTGAGGCCGATCGCCGTCCTGCCCTCGGCCTCCGTCTGGAAGCGGTACTGCTCGGCCCGCGCCACCTGCGGCATGATCGCGAGCGGCGAGCCGGCCGGGGCGTACGACGCGGCCTCCCAGGCGAAGTTGTCCGCCTCGCCGTGAGAGCCGTGCCAGCGGGCGGAAAGGTAGCGCAGTGCCTGGTGGTGGCCTTCCCGGTGGTACAGGTCGCGGTCCCTGAGCTCCTTCCACCAGTGGCCCATGTTCGGGTCGCCGCCTTCGTACAGTCTGCCGAGCGCCACCAGCGAGACGTACGGGTGCGGGTCCTCGGGCGCGAGGTCGGACGCCTGGAGGCACATACGGGCCGCCCGGTCCAGGCTGTCCTTCCCCGGCAGGGTCCCGGTGCGCGCGCCGGCGAACATCCGCATCACCTCGGTCTCCGCGCGCAGCACGGCCGCGTCCGGGTTCGTGGGGTCGGACGCCTGCCAGACGTCCACGGTGCGCCGGTTCGCCGCCGCGTCGGCGAGCAGGCGCAGCCGGTGCGCGCGCCGGTCCCAGTCGTCGCGGGGACGCTCGGCGAGCAGGTCGCGGGCGCCCTCCCAGCGGCCCATCACCATGTCCTGGCAGCCCTCCGCGAGGGCTCGGTCACCGAACGCCTGGTCGTGGAGCGGTGCTCCGGAACGGCGGCGCAGCCAGGCTGCCATGGGCGGGTTCCCTCTCTGATCGGGCGCGGGCACGGGTGCTGGCCGCTACGGACCGGATACGTCAGAAGTCGGTGAGGATCTCGTCCCGGCGCCGGGCGGCCGCAGGCGCCGGCTCCGCCCCCTGTCCTCCGTAGAACTCGTCCGCCGCCTCCGCCTGCTCCGGGTCCAGCGGCCTCGGCCGGTAGTACGAGCTGCCCCGGAACCAGGACAGGACCATCGGCACCAGCCCCAGAGCCAGCGCCCCGAGACCGATGGCGAGGGCGCTGCCGCTCAGCTCCGGGACGGACCTGGCGAAGATCCACAGCATGAAGAGCGCTCCGCCGAGCGGCCACAGCCCGATGAAGACCAGATTGCCCAGGGACTTGAGCAGCACCCTGCGGTAGGCGACGACGGCCGAGAGCCCGGCGAGGGCGTAGTAGAACGCGATGTGCAGACCGATTCCGCTCACCGCGTCCCGGACGAACTGCGCGCCGGAGCCCGCCGTCGCCGAGACCAGGATGAGCAGCAGCGCGACGAGCGCCACGGCCGCCGTGGCCACCCAGGGCGTCTGCCATTCCCGGTGGGTGCGGGAGAACACGGCGGGAACGGTACGGTCGCGGCCCATGGCGAAGAGCGTCCGGGTGGCCTGGAGGAGAGTGGTCTCCAGCGTGGCGATCATCGACAGCGTCACGGCCAGCACGAGCAGCCGCCCGCCCCAGCCCGGCCAGATGGCCTCGCCGAGTACGGAGAGGAATCCGGCGGGGTTGTCCCGCACTGCTTCGGCGCCGATGAGGACATTGGTGGCGATGGTGAAGACCACGAAGACGACCAGCGACACCAGTACGCCGACGATCCCGCCCAGGCCGAAGGTGCGACGGCTGTTGCGGGTCTCCTCGCTGAGGTTGCTGGTCACGTCCCAGCCCCAGTAGCTGACCCCCGCTATGAGGGCGCCCGCCACGAAGGTGTGCGACGCGTCGAAGTGGCTGAAGCCGAACCAGGAGAGCGAGAAGTCGGCGGCGTTCCGGTCCTTGGTCAGGGCGAGAGCGGCGAAGAGAAGGAGCAGCCCGAGCTGCGTACCGGTGATGACGGTCCTGGCGTGCGGGCTGATCCGGGCGCCGAGGGCGACGACGGTCGCCATGAGCAGGAACCAGCCGACGCCCACGGCCGTGGCCAGTGCGGTACGTCCGGCCAGTTCGGGGTCGACGAGCGCGAGCGTGGCCGTGCCCGCCGGCAGGGTGGCGGAGACGAGGAAGACGGTCGTCGCCACGACCAGGGCCCAGCCGCTCAGGAAGCCGAGGAAGGGGTGGAGCGCGCGGGCCACCCAGGTGTAGGTGGCTCCGGCGTTGACTTCGAGGCGCCCGAGATGCCGGAAGGCGAGCGCGATGCCGATCATCGGGATCGCGCAGTAGAGGAGCACAGCCGGGCTGGCGACGCCGACGGCGAGCACGAGCGCGGGGATCGTCGCGGCGACCGTGTAGGCGGGGCCGCAGCCGGCAACCGCCATGACGACGGAGTCGAACGTGCCCAGGGCGCCCGCCCGCAGTCCGCCCCCCTCGGAGCCGGGCCTCTTGCTCAACGGTTGCGCCTTTCCGGTGACGTACGTGAAATGCCTGCCTCGGACAGGAGACAGATCTTGCACATGGTCACCGGTTCGACACAAGGGGTTGAGTGCGGATTCTTCTCAATCGATACGATCGTACGGAGGAAAGCCTCCGTCACACAGGACTAGACCTACGGATTTCGTTGCTCCGAGCCCTTTCCCAGCATTTCGGTCACCCAGTCGTGAAACGCCCCGATGTGGTGCTCCGCCGGGACGAGTACGCCGCCCTTGCGGTACGCCCGCGAGGCCATGGCCGGCTGGGTCCGTTCGCAGGCGTCGAAGTCCTGGACGTTCACCCGGTGGAACAGCTCCACGGACTTGTCGAGGTCCGCTCCCGACGCGACGACTCCGGGCGCGTACAGCCAGTCGCACTCCACCACCGTGCGGTCCTCGGCCAGCGGGAACATCCGGTGGACGATCACATGGTCGGGCACCAGGTTCACGAAGACCTGAGGCCGGATGGTGACCGCGAAATAGCGGCGGTCCTGTGCGTCGGTGATGCCCGGCAGCCGGCCGAAGCCCGCGCTGCCGTCGACGGTGAAACCCTGCGCCTCCTCGCTGAACTCCGCCCCGTGCCCGACGTAGTACTGCGCCGCCAGGCCGTCCGCGAACTCCGGTAGCACGTCGGTCAGTTCGGGGTGGATCGTCGCGCAGTGGTAGCACTCCATGAAGTTCTCGACGATCAGCTTCCAGTTGGCCGCGATGTCGTAGCTGATGCGCCGCCCCAGGGTCAGGCCCTCGGTCTCGTACCGCTCGATCGTCACGGTGTCGCCGAGCCGCTCCACGACGGCGCCGATGACGGTGTCCTCGAAGGAAGGCGGCTCGTCGGCGAGGCAGACCCAGGCGTAGCCGAGCCATTCCCGCAGCGCGACCTTCACCAGGCCGTATTGCGTGCGGTCGATGTCGGGCATCTTCTGGAGGTTGGGGGCCGCGACGAGTGTGCCGTCGAGGCCGTACGTCCAGGCGTGGTACGGGCATTGGAGGTTGCGCCGCACCTGCCCCGCGCTCTCGGTGCACAGCCGCGCGCCGCGATGACGGCAGACGTTGAGAAAGGCTCGCAGTTCGCCGGTACGGGTGCGGGTGACGAGTACGTTCTCCCGGCCTGCCTGGACCGTACGGAAGGCGCCGGGGCGGTCCAGATCGGCGCTGCGGACGGCGCAGTACCAGAGCGACTCGAAGATGCGCTCCTGCTCGCTGCGGAAGATCTCGGGGTCGGTGTAGAAGCGGCCGGGCAGGGTGGAGATCAGGCTGGTGGCGGTCGTCATGGGTGGGCTGCCTCTCGGCTCAGGCGGCGGGCGCGGAGGGGAGCGCGGCAGTGAGCGCGGCGATGATCCCGGCGCTGCCCGTCCCGCCGGGGCCGGCCACGATCACGTCATAGGTGGGTGGCATCTCGCGAGACCTCGCTCACTTCAGAATGTGGGTCATCTGCGGGTCGAACAGGGGCTCTTCGGCGACGGTCGCGGCCGTCCTCTCGCCGAAGTAGGTGATGTGGACGGGGGTGCCGGGGGCGAGCGGCGGCAGCCAGGCGTAGGCGACGCAGCGGCCGAGGGTGTAGCCGTAGCCGGCACTGGTGACGTAGCCCGCCGGGCGCCCGGTGCCGTCGATGGTCACCGGTTCCTTGCCCAGGACCACGGCGGCGGGGTCGTCGAGCGTGAGCACGGTGAGTCTGCGCGTCGGCTCCCCGCGCGCTTCGAGGGCCAGCAGGGCCGCACGCCCGGTGAAGTCACCCTTGTTCATGCGGACGGCGAAGCCGAGACCCGCTTCGTAAGGGGTGTGTTCGGCGGTCATGTCGTGGCCCCAGGCCCGGTAGCCCTTCTCCAGACGGAGGCTGTTGAAGGCGGAACGGCCGGCCGCGACGACGCCGTGCCGCTGCCCGGCCTCCCAGAGCGTGTCCCAGAGCCTGAGCCCGAGGTCGGCGGTGGTGTAGAGCTCCCAGCCGAGCTCCCCGACGTAACTGAGGCGCATGGCCGTGACCGGGACGTGGCCGATGTGGGTCTGCCGCGCCTTGAAGTAGCCGAGGCCCTGGTGGGAGAGGTCGTCGCGGGTCAGCGGCTGGACGAGGTCGCGGGCGAGCGGGCCCCAGACCCCGACGCAGCAGGTGCCGGCCGTGACGTCGCGGATCTGTACGTCGTCGGGGGCGGCGCGCAGCAGCAGGTCGAGGTCGGCGGGCGAGTTCGCGCCGAGCTGGAAGTGGTGTTCGGCGAGGCGGGCGACGGTGAGGTCGGAGAGGATGCCCGCGGCCTCGTCGAGGAGCAGCGTGTACGTGACCGAACCGGGCTTCTTGGCCAGGTTGTTGGTGGTGGTCCGCTGGAGGAAGTCGAGGGCGCCGGGCCCGGTGACTTCGAGCCGCCGCAGCGGCGTCATGTCGTACAGGGCGGCCTTCTCGCGGGTCGCCTTCGCCTCGGCGGCGGCGATCGGTGACCAGTGCGTGGCGGACCAGTTGTCGCGGGCGGGGAGCCCGGTGAGGGTCTCGGCGAGCGGGGCGTTGGCTTCGAACCAGTGCGGGCGTTCCCAGCCGCCGCCCTCCAGGAAGTGGGCACCGAGCTGGAGCTGGCGGGCGTAGAAGGGGCTGACGCGCAGCGGGCGGGGCTCCTGCGGCGGCTGGAGCGGGTGGATGATGTCGTACACCTCGACGAACTGCCGCGCCGCCCGCTCCTCGACGTACGCCGGTGAGCGCTGCGCGGTCTCGAAGCGCGTCAGGTCGCATTCGTGCAGTTCGATGGAGGGGCGGCCGTCGGTCATCCACTCCGCGAGTGCCTTGGCGACCCCGGCGGAGTGGGTGACCCAGACGGCTTCGGCGAGCCAGAAGCCGCGCAGTTCGCGGGTCTCGCCGAGGACGGGCATGCCGTCGGGGGTGAAGGAGAAGACGCCGTTGAAACCGCTCTCGACGCGGGTGGCGGCGAGGGCGGGCAGCAGAGTCTTTGCGTCTTCCCAGCTGGGCGCGAAGTCGTCCTCGGTGAAGGGGTACGAGGAGGGCATGACGGGGGCGTCGTCGTAGCGCGGGACGGTGAACGGGTCGACGGGCAGCGGGCGGTGGGCGTACGAGCCGATGCCGACGCGGTCGGTGTGCTCGCGGAAGTACAGGTCGCGGTCCTGGTGGCGCAGGATGGGCCGGGAGGCTTCCCGGTCCGCGCCCGCAAGTTCGTCGAGGGGGGTCGTACGGGCGTACTGGTGGGCGAGTGGCAGAAGGGGGATGTCGACGCCCGCCATGCGTCCGATCACCGGCCCCCAGAAACCTGCGGCCGACACCACATGGTCGGCGGGGAAGGTTCCCTGGTCGGTGACGACGCCGGTGACGCGGCCGCCGCGCTGCTCGATGCCGGTGACGGTCGTACGGTCGAGGATGCGGGCGCCGCGTGCGACGGCCCGCTCCAGCTGCGCGCGGGAGGCCGGCAGGGCGCGGGCGAGGCCGTCGCCCGGGGTGTGGAAGCCGCCGAGCACCAGGTCCGGGTCGAGGAAGGGCCACAGCTTGAGGCACTCGCCGGGGCCGACGACCTCCCCCTCGACGCCCCAGGAGGCGGCGAGTCCGGCCCTGCGGTGGAGGTCGGCGAGGCGGGCGGGGGTGGTGGCGACTTCTAGGCCGCCGACGGGGTCGAAGCAGGCCCGCCCGTCCGGCGCGCGCAGGCCGCTGAACTTCTCGACCGTGTAAGTGGCCATGTCGGTCAGGCACTTGGATGCGTTGGTACGGAAGACGAGGCCGGGCGCGTGCGAGGTGGAGCCGCCGGGGGCGGGCAGTGGTCCCTGTTCGAGGACGGTTACGCCGGTCCAGCCACGGGCGGTGAGTTCGTCGGCCAGCGAGCAGCCCACGATGCCCGCGCCCACGACGACCACACGCGGGGCGGCGCCCCCGCCTCGTACCGCCGCCATCAGAGCACCACCACCGAGCGGAGCACTTCGCCGCGCCGCATCCTGGCGAAGGCCTCCTCGACGTCGTCCAGGCCGATCGTCTCGCTGACGAAGGCACCGAGGTCGAGCTTGCGGCTGAGGTACTGGTCGATGAGGATCGGGAAGTCCCGGCTGGGCAGACAGTCGCCGTACCAGGACGACTTGAGGGCGCCGCCGCGCGAGAACAGGTCGATCAGCGGGATGTCGAGCCGCATGTCGGGCTCCGGTACGCCGACCTGGACGAGCACCCCGGCGTGGTCGCGCATGTAGAAGGCCTGGCGGTACGTCTCGGGGCGGCTCACCGCGTCGATCGCGACGTCGACGCCGAAGCCGCCGGTGAGTTCGCGTACGGCCTCGATCGCGTCCGTACCGCGGGAGTTGACGGTGTGGGTGGCGCCGAAGCGGGTGGCGCCGTCGAGCTTGGCGTCGTCGATGTCGACGGCGATGACGCGGCGGGCTCCGGCGAGGGCGGCTCCGGCGATGGCGGCGTTGCCGACGCCGCCGCAGCCGATGACGGCGACGGTGTCGCCGCGGCCGACGCCCCCGGTGTTGACGGCCGCCCCGTACCCTGCCATGACGCCGCAGCCGATGAGACCGGCGGCCTCGGGGCGGGCGGCGGGGCTCACCTTCACGGCCTGGCCGGCGGCGACGAGGGTCTTCTCGGCGAAGGCGCCGATGCCGAGGGCGGGGGTGAGCGGGGTGCCGTCGAGGAGGGTCATGGGCCGGGTGGCGTTGCGGCTGTCGAAGCAGTACCAGGGGCGGCCGCGGCGGCAGGAGCGGCAGTCGCCGCAGGGGGCGCGCCAGGCGATGACGACGTAGTCGCCGGGGGTCAGGTCGGTGACGTCCTCCCCGACGGCCTCGATGATGCCGGCGGCCTCGTGGCCGAGCAGGAACGGGAAGTCGTCGTTGATCGCGCCCTCCCGGTAGTGCAGATCGGTGTGGCAGACCCCGCAGGCCTGGACGCCGACCAGGACCTCTCCCGGTCCGGGGTCGGGGACGGTGATCGTCTGTATCTCCACGGGTGCGCCCCTCTTGACGGCGACGACCGCACGGACCTCATGAGGCACGATCCGACCCCTCTCTTGTTGCGCATTGCACGACTGGTTGCGCGATGAGAGACATACTGGGAACGCGATCGGGAGGCCGTCAAGGGGGCGAAACCGGGCCGGACGGCCCCCGCGTCCGGAAGGCCGGCCCGGCCGCCGAGGCGACGGCGTGTCAGGCGCGGTACCCCATGCGGTAGGACAGCTCCCCCGCCGCGTCGACCGCCAGCTTCGCCAGCTCCACCAGCCGCACCTCATCCATCCGGTACACCGGCCCCGACACGCTCACCGCGCCGATCACCTGCCCGTCGTGCGCCCGCACCGGCGCCGCGACGGCGCTCAGTCCGACCTCCATCTCCTCGGCCACGACGGCGTACCCGTCGGAGGAGATCTCCGCGAGCTGGGCGCGCAGTTCGGCCGCCGAGGTCACGGTGTGCTCCGTGAATCTCGGCAGCCGACGGGCCAGGAAGATCTCCTGCATCGCCGTCGGCAGCCCCGCGAGCAGCACCTTTCCGCTGGACGTGGCGTGCAGCGGCGTACGCCGTCCGAGCCAGTTCTGCGCGGTGACGGACGCCGCGCCGCGCGCCTGCATGACGTTGACCGCCGCGTCGTCGTCGAGGACCGCGATATTGACCGTCTCCCCCGCCTCGTCGGCGAGTTCGCGCACGACGGGCGCGCTCTCCTGCGAGATGTCCAGCCGCCCCGCGGCGGCCCCCGCCAGTCTGAGCACCCCGGCGCCCAGGTAGTACTTCCCCCGGTCCTTCGACTGCCCCACCAGACCGCGGTTCTCCAGCACACCGAGCAGCCGGAACGCGGTCGACTTGTGTACGTCCAGCTCGTCGGCGATCTCCGTGACCCCCGCCTCACCGAGTCTCGCCAGGATCTCCAGCACACTCACCGCGCGGTCCACCGACTGAACGGAACTCGCGCCTCCCTTGACCCGCTTCGCCTCGTCCGGCTCCTCCATAGTGACTTTGCCGCCCTTGCTCGCCATGAGTCCGCTCTCACCACCTGACGGCCGATTAACGGCCGACTTCCATGGGTGCCCTTGACGCAGCGGCTCCCGATCCGGATTGTGTTCCGCATCTGTTGCGCATCACGCGCGTCGATGCGCCATATGGAACATCATGTTACCGAAGAGTGAGCTCAAGGGGGCTCTGGTGATTCCTGTCTGCCACCTCGACGACCTGCCCGAGGGCGAGTCCGTCCGCCTTTCCACCGAGCCGCCGATCGCCGTGTTCCGCACCGAGGGCGCGCTGTACGCGATCGACGACACCTGCTCCCACCAGGACGCCTCGCTCTCACAGGGCTGGCTGGAGGGCTGCTTCGTCGAATGCCCGCTGCACGCCGCGCTGTTCGACCTGCGCACCGGTCAGCCCACCTGCCTGCCCGCCCGCCGCCCGGTCCGCACCCACCGGGTCTCGGTCGACGACAGCGGTTTCGTCCACGTCGAGGTGGCCGCTGACGCCCAAGCCCCCACCAGGGAAGGAAGCGCCGCGTGAAGACCGTCGCCGTCGTGGGAGCCTCGCTCGCCGGGCTGTACGCGGCGCGGGCCCTGCGCGCCGAGGGGTACGACGGCAGGCTGGTGATCATCGGCGATGAGATCCACCGGCCGTACGACCGGCCTCCCCTCTCCAAGGAGTTCCTCACGGGCGCGATGGACGAGGACCAACTCGCCCTGTCCGACGCCGAGGAGGAGGCGGAGCTGAACGCCGAGTGGCTGCTCGGCGTACGCGCCCAGGGGCTCGACGCCAGGGGGCGCGTGCTGCGCCTGGACAGCGGCCGTACGGTCGCCGCCGACGGCGTGGTCATCGCCACCGGCGCCGCCCCGCGCCGGCTGCCCGGCGCCGCCGCACTGAGCGGCGTACACACGCTGCGGACCCTCGACGACGCGCGGGCGCTGCGCGCCGAACTGACGGACCGGCAGCCGGTACGTGTCGTGGTCGTCGGCGGAGGCTTCATCGGCTCCGAGGTCGCCTCCTCCTGCGTCGCGCTGGGCCATCACGTGACCGTCGTGGAGGCCGCGCCACTGCCACTCCTGCCCCAGCTCGGCGAGGCCATGGCAACGGTCTGCGCCTCGCTGCACGCCGACCGGGGAGTCCGGCTCATCACCGGCGCCTCGGTCGCCGCCCTGAGCGGCGCCGTCGCGGTCACCGGCGTACAGCTCACCGACGGGCGGCTGCTGCCCGCCGATGTGGTCGTCGTCGGCATCGGAGCCGCGCCCAACACCGGCTGGCTGGACGGCTCGGCGCTCGCCGTCGACGACGGCGTGCTGTGCGACGACGGCGGCGTCACCACGCTGCCGCAGGTGGTCGCGGTGGGCGATGTGGCGCGGGTCGGAGGCACCCGCTCCGAGCACTGGACCAGCGCCACCGAGCAGCCCGCCGTGGCCGTGCGCAACCTGCTCGCGGGGCGCACGGTGGAGGCGGCGCGCCCGCTGCCGTACTTCTGGTCCGACCAGTACGGCGTACGGATCCAGTTCGCCGGCCGGCGGCTGCCGGACTGCGCGGTGCGGATCACCGACGGCTCACCCGAAGAGCGCAGCTTCCTCGCCGTGTACGAGCGCCCCGACGGCACCGTCACCGCCGCGCTCGCCCTCAACCGCCCGCGCGCCTTCATGCGGCTGCGCCGGGAGCTCACTTCGGGCGTACCGGCGGGGCACGCAAGCCGCTCGGGCTGACGGGCTCCACCGGCTGTCACGACAGGCCGCCGCCCCGCTCCCCGGGTTTCGTCCGGGGAGCGGGGCGGCGGCCTGTGAGCAGGTCAGGACCCCGCGATCACACCCCCGCGCCCGCGACCGGGCAACCGGTTTTCCGCGGGCATGATCGCCGGGTTGGCGAGCCGCACCAGTTCGAGGGCCTGGTCGGGGAACCAGACACCCGCCTTCGGGTCGATCACGCCGCGCTCGGGGTCCTTGGGGCCCTCCGTACCGCGCAGGCACTCGCCGTCCGACTCCCCCGGAGTCTTGATCCACAGGTTGGCGTCGTTGAGCGGGTCCCCGGTGCGGGTGGTGGGTCGGGCTCCGAGGCCGCGTCCCGGCGGATTGCACCAGTCCTGCGCGTCACGGTGCTTGCCGGCGGGCGGGGTCCAGGGGCCCTGGCCGTTGCGGCTGGTGTCGGTGACGAAATGCTTCATACGGTCAGGGGCGAAGGGCACATGACGGTCGAGCCAGCGCTGGGCATCGGCGCGCTTCCACTTCTGGGCGGGGCAGGCGGACGCCTTGCCGCCCTTGTCGACGTACGCCAGGCAGGACGAAATGAGTCTGCCGTACCAGGCGTTGGCGTGGTCGGTGCTGTAGTTGGAGACGTTCACGGAGAAGCCCGTGGCGCGAGCGACACCCCCCTTGATGAGCCGGGGCACGATGCTGTCCACGGTGTGCCAGGCCGGGTGCCCGGCGTCGACGTACACCTTCGCGCGGGGCAGCGCGCCGAGGGTGGCGACGGCGTCGGCCACCTGCGCGTAGCGCGCGGCGGTCGCGGTCACCCTGGCGGTCTCGGTGTCCTTCGCGTCCTTCGCCTCGCCGCTGGGGCAGTCGGCCGGCACCAGCGCCAGCGCGTCGGGTTCGACGACGACGAGCGCGCGGCTGTCGCCGATGCCCTCCGCCACCGCGCCGACCCACGCCCGGTACTCGGTGGTGTCGCGCAGGCCGCCCGCCGAGTACAGGGAGCAGTCGCGACCGGGCACGTTGTAGAGCACCAGCATGGGCGTCGTCTTGCGCCGGGCGGCGTCGCGGACGATGCCGCGCGTCTCGTTCCTGACCTCGTCCGGGGTGCGGCCGGCGAGCCAGACGGCGTGGGGGGTACGGGCCATGGCCCGCAGCCCGGCCGCCTCGCGCGGCCGCTTCGCGCTCTCCAGCTCATCGGCCTGGCGGTACGCCGCCGGGTTGGCCTCGGGGGCGTAGAGGCTGGTGGCGGCCGCGCCGGCCGGGTCTTCGGTGGCGGTGACGTGCGGCGCGCCCAGAAGCAGCGCCGATGCCAGGCCGGTGGTCAGGGTGAGGGGGAGGGCGGTGAGGAGGACGGTTCTTGTGTTGCGCACAGGTTCGCTCCTGGGTCGCGGGCGGCGACGGGTTGCGAGAGCGCTCCCACAACCGGGCGCACGGCCTCGTCGAGTGCAGTGGTCCAAGGCGAATCCGGCGGAACCGGGGCTGGCTCCGCCCCGGACGCCGGCCCGAAGGGCGTCCGGGGAACGGCCGCGCCACTACGCGTGGCGCAGGCCGCCCGGCCGGGGCACCACGGCGCATATGAGCAGGAAGAGGCCCGCGCCCACGGCGTACCAGAGCAGATCGGGCGCGTTGAAGGTCGAGCCGAGCACGAGCCGGGCGACGACACTGCGTTCGGCCAGCTCGGCGGGTACGCCGGTGAGCTGGGCGCATTCGACCGCCCAGCTCGCAAGGAGCGCGATGCCGCCGGCCACCCGCGGCCTGGTCGCGGGCGCGAGGAGGACGACGAGCGTGCACAGCAGGACGGTGTAGAGCGCGTCCCCCGCGTACTTGGCGACATCGCCGTCCACGGCACCGCGGACGCCGAGCCCCGCGCACAGGGTCAGGCACGCGGCCACGGCCGCCAGGATGCGGGTCCGGCGAAGATCACTCACGTCGGACACTGTACGTCCGTACCACCGTCAGGCGACGGAACCAATCCGGCCCGCCGGTGCCTGAGGACCCTCGTGGTGGATCGGGGTGTGCGCGCCGGTGAGCGAGACGCCGCTGCCGCCGCGCCGGGCCGCCACGATCTCCGCGGCGATGGACAGCGCGGTCTCCTCGGGCGTACGGGCGCCGAGGTCGAGGCCGATCGGGCTGCGCAGCCGGGCCAGTTCGAGCTCGGTGACGCCGACCTCGCGCAGCCGCCTGTTGCGGTCCTCGTGGGTACGGCGGGAGCCCATCGCGCCGACGTACGCGACCGGCAGCCGCAGGGCCTGCTCCAGAAGAGGTACGTCGAACTTCGCGTCGTGGGTGAGGACGCAGAGCACCGTACGGCCGTCGGTCCCGGTCGACGCCAGGTAGCGGTGCGGCCACTCGACGACGATCTCGTCGGCCTCGGGGAAGCGCGCGGCGGTGGCGAACACGGGCCGGGCGTCGCACACGGTCACGTGGTAGTTCAGGAATTTGCCGACGCGCACCAGCGCGGAGGCGAAGTCGATGGCACCGAAGACGATCATGCGCGGGGCGGGGACGCTCGACTCGACGAGGAGCGTCAGCGGCCGGCCGCAGCGTGAGCCGTCCTCGCCGATGAGTACGGTGGCGGTCCGTCCCGCGTCGAGCATGGCGCGGGCCTCGCCCGCCGCCGTACGGTTCAGCTCGGGGTGCCCGCCGAGGGCTCCCTCGTACGAACCGTCGGGGCGGACGAGCAGGGCGCGGCCCATGACGTCGGCCGGCCCGTCGGTGATCCGCGCGACCGCCGCCGCATCCCCACGTGCGGCGGTGGCCAGCGCTGCCGCGAACACCTCCCCGCCGGGAGAGTCCGCGCGTACCGGGGTGACGAGGATGTCGATCACGCCGCCGCAGGTCAGGCCCACGGCGAACGCGTCCTCGTCGCTGTAGCCGAAGCTCTCCAGGACGGTTCCGCCGTCCTGGAGGGCCTGCTGGCACAGTTCGTACACCGCGCCCTCCACACACCCGCCGGAGACAGAGCCGATCGCCGTGCCTTCGGAGTCGACCGCGAGGGCCGCTCCCGGCTGCCGGGGCGAGCTGCCGTGCGTCGCCACGACCGTGGCGACGGCGAAGTCGCGTCCCTGCTCGACCCACCGGTTGAGCTCTTCGGCGATGTCCAGCATGACTGTCTCCTTACGGATTGCGGAGGGCTCGGGGCGGCGGGCCTAGCCGACGCCCAGCCAGGACTCGATGGGGTGGATCGCGAAGTACACGATGAAGATCGCGGTCAGGCCCCACATGAAGGCGCTCACCTCGCGGGCCTTGCCCTGCGCCACCTTGATGACGACGTAGGAGATGACACCGGCGGCCACACCCGTGGTGATGGTGTACGTGAACGGCATCAGGACCACGGTGAGGAAGACCGGGATCGCGACGGCGCGGTCGCTCCAGTCGACGTGCCGGGCGTTCTGCATCATCATCGCGCCGATGACCACCAGGGCCGCGGCAGCGACTTCCTGGGGCACGATCGCGGTGAGCGGGGTGAAGAAGAGGCAGGCCGCGAAGAACGCGCCGGTGACCACAGAAGCGAGGCCCGTACGGGCGCCCTCGCCGACGCCGGTCGCCGACTCGACGAAGACGGTCTGGCCGGAGCCGCCGCCGACACCACCGATGACACCGCCGGCGCCGTCGATGAACAGGGCCTTGGACAGGCCGGGCATGCGGCCCTTGTCGTCCGCGAGCTTGGCCTCGCTGCCGACACCGATGATCGTGGCCATGGCGTCGAAGAAGCCCGCCAGCACCAGGGTGAAGACGATCATGGTGACCGTGATGTAGCCGACTTCTCCGAAGCCGCTGAAGGACACTTCGCCGAAGAGCGAGAAGTCCGGGGCGGAGACCGCGCTGCCCTCCAGCTCCGGCGCGCCGGAGAACCAGGCCTTGCCCGGGATGTCGGCGATCGCGTTGAGGATCGCCGCGACGACGGTGCCCACGACGATGCCGATCAGGATGGCGCCGGGGACGTTGCGCGCCTGGAGGGCGAAGATCAGCAGCAGGGTGACGGCGAAGATCAGGACGGGCCAGCCGGCCAGTTCACCGGCCGGGCCGAGGGACACGGGGCCGCCGCCGAGGGCGGGGTTCTCGTGCACGAAGCCGGCCTTGACCAGGCCGATCAGCGCGATGAAGAGGCCGATGCCCATGGTGATGCCGTGCTTGAGGGCGAGCGGGATCGCGTTCATGATCAGCTCGCGGAGACCGGTGACCACCAGGAGACAGATCACCGCACCGTAGGCCACGCACATGGCCATGGCCTGCGGCCAGGTCATGACCTGGATGACCTGCGAGGCGAGCACACCGGAGACGCTGAGACCGGCCGCGAGGGCGAGCGGGACCTTGCCCCAGAAGCCCATGAGCAGGGTGGTCACGGCAGCGGCGACAGCAGTCGCGGTGATGAGGGCGGGCTGGCTGAGGGCGTTGCCGGCCACGTCCTTGCCGCCGAGGATCAGCGGGTTGAGCAGGAGGATGTACGCCATCGCCATGAAGGTGGTGATGCCGCCGCGGACCTCCGTCGCAACGGTGGATCCTCTGTCGGTTATGTGGAAGTACCGGTCGAGCCAGGACCGGCCGGCGGGCTGGCGCGTACCCGCGCCGGCGTCCTCCGCCATGGTCTTCGGCTCTGTGGACTGCTGGGTCATGGTGCCTGTCTCCCAAGGTTCAAAGGGGCACCCGCATGGAGATTGGAAACGCGGGATTTGGGATGCTGCGAGGGCTGCACGACCCGGGGGACGGCCCGAGACGAACTGGAACAAACTGACTGAGCGGAAAAGCGTGGTACTGCGTGTACTGCTGGTACTGCTGGTACTGCGATAACCGCGAGCGGTGCGGTGCTTGAAGACCCCGGGCGGTGTCGGGCGGGGGAATTGTGACGTTCCTGGAGGCACGGCACCGCCCGGGGAGCTTTCGGCGGAACTCGGGGATCAGGTACCGGTGAGGTGCTCGGGCCGCACCGGCGCCCTGTTGAGTTCCAGACCCGTCGCGTTCCGGATCGCCGCGAGGACGGCCGGGGTCGACGAGAGAGTGGGGGCCTCGCCGACGCCACGCAGACCGTACGGCGCGTGATCATCGGCCAGTTCGAGTACGTCGACGGGGATGGTCGGCGTATCGAGGATGGTGGGAATCAGGTAGTCCGTGAAGGACGGGTTGCGCACCTTCGCGGTCTTCGGGTCGACCATGATCTCCTCCATGACCGCGACGCCCAGGCCCTGGGTGGTTCCACCCTGGATCTGGCCGACGACGGACAGCGGGTTGAGCGCCTTGCCGACGTCCTGCGCGCAGGCCAGCTCGATGACCTTCACCAGGCCGAGCTCGGTGTCGACCTCGACGACCGCGCGGTGCGCAGCGAACGAGTACTGGACGTGGCCGTTGCCCTGTCCCGTACGCAGGTCGAACGCCTCCGTCGGACGGTGACGCCACTCCAGCTCCAGGTCGACCGACTCACCTTCGAGTACGTCGACCAGGTCGGCCAGCACCTCGCCGCCGTCGGTGACGACCTTGCCGTCTTCGAGCAGCAGCTCGGCCGTCGCCCAGGCCGGGTGGTACGAGCCGAACTTGGCCCGCCCGATCTCCAGGACCTTCTCGCGGACGTTCTCGCAGGTGTTCTTGACCGCGCCACCCGTGACGTACGTCTGGCGGGACGCGGACGTGGAGCCCGCCGAGCCGACCTGGGTGTCCGCCGGGCGGATCGTCACCTGCGTGACACCGAGCTCGGTACGGGCGATCTGCGCGTGGACGGTGACACCGCCCTGGCCGACCTCCGCCATCGCGGTGTGCACGGTCGCGACCGGTTCGCCGTTGATGACCTCCATGCGCACCCGGGCGGTGGAGTAGTCGTCGAAGCCCTCGGAGAAGCCGACGTTCTTGATGCCGACCGCGTAGCCGATGCCCCGTACGACGCCTTCGCCGTGCGTGGTGTTCGACAGACCGCCGGGCAGGGCGCGTACGTCGGCCTGCTCGCCGGCCGTGAGCCACTGCTGCTCGGGCGGCAGCGGCATGGCCTTGACGCGGCGCAGCAGCTCGGCGACGGGCGCCGGCGAGTCGCACGGCTGACCGGTCGGCAGGAGCGTGCCCTGCTCCATGGCGTTGATCCGGCGGAACTCCACCGGGTCCATGCCGAGCTTCGCCGCGAGCTTGTCCATCTGCGCCTCGTACGC
Source organism: Streptomyces sp. ISL-99 (assembly GCF_018614005.1). Classification (NCBI taxonomy): domain Bacteria; kingdom Bacillati; phylum Actinomycetota; class Actinomycetes; order Kitasatosporales; family Streptomycetaceae; genus Streptomyces; species Streptomyces sp. ISL-99. Next base: position 41,057 of record NZ_JAGGPC010000021.1, on the reverse strand, counting down.
GAAGCACGCCTGGACGGCGCCGAAGCCGCGCATGGCGCCGCAGGGCGGGTTGTTCGTGTAGAGCGCGAGCGCCTCGATGTCGACGTCCTCGACGACGTACGGGCCGACGCTCAGCGACGAAGCGTTGCCGACGACCGCCGGGGAGGCCGACGCGTAGGCGCCGCCGTCCAGCACGATCCGGCACTTCAGGTGCGTCAGCTTGCCGTCCTTGGTCGCCCCGTGCTCGTACCAGAGCTTCGCCGGGTGGCGGTGGACGTGGCCGAAGAAGGACTCGAAGCGGTTGTAGACGATCTTGACCGGCTTGCCCGTACGCAGGGCGAGCAGGCAGGCGTGGATCTGCATCGACAGGTCCTCGCGGCCGCCGAAGGCCCCGCCGACGCCGGAGAGCGTCATGCGCACCTTCTCCTCGGGCAGGCCGAGGACGGGGGCGATCTGGCGCAGGTCCGAGTGCAGCCACTGGGTGGCGACGTACAGGTCGACGCCGCCGTCCTCGCCGGGTACGGCCAGGCCGGACTCGGGGCCGAGGAACGCCTGGTCCTGCATGCCGAAGACGTACTCGCCGGAGACGATGACGTCGGCGCGCTCGGCGGCCTCGTCGGCGTTGCCGCGGATGATCGGCTGGCGGTGCACGATGTTCGGGTGCGGGACGTGACCGATGTGGTGGTCGTCGCGGTTCTCGTGGATCAGCAGCGCGTCGGGCGCGGTGGCCGAGGCCTCGTCGGTGATGACGGGCAGCTCGGCGTAGTCGATCTTGATCTTGGCGGCGGCGCGGCGGGCCGTCTCCGGGTGGTCGGCGGCGACGATGGCCACCGGCTCGCCGTGGTGGCGGACCTTGCCGTGGGCGAGAACCGGGGTGTCCTGGATCTCCAGGCCGTAGTTCTTCACCTCGGTGGGCAGGTCGTCGTACGTCAGCACGGCGTAGACGCCGGGCGTGGCGAGCGCCTCGGACGTGTCGATCGACCGGATCTCGGCGTGCGCGGTGGTGGAGCGCAGCGTGTGGCCCCAGAGCATGTCCTCGTGCCACATGTCCGAGGAGTACGCGAACTCGCCGGTGACCTTCAGGGTGCCGTCGGGGCGGAGCGTGGACTCGCCGATGCCGCCCTTTGTCTTCGAACCCTGGTTGATGCTGGTGGGGGTACCGGTGACGCCCATGGCTCAGACCCCGCTTCCCTGGCGGTCCTGGCGGGCGGCCGCGAGGCGCACCGCATCCAGGATCTTCTCGTAGCCGGTGCAGCGGCACAGGTTGCCCGAGAGCGCCTCACGGATGTCCGCGTCGGACGGCTCGGCGTTGCGCTCAAGGAGCTCGTCGGCCGCGACCAGCAGACCCGGGGTGCAGAAACCGCACTGCACGGCGCCGGCGTCGATGAACGCCTGCTGGATCGGGGCGAGCTCTTCGCCCTCCCCCGTCTGGGAGTCGGCGGCCCGGTCGGAGGGGCGAGCCTGCCACTGCTGGGCGGCCTGGAGCGACGTACCGCCGCTGCCGCAGGCGCCGGTCGCACACCCTTCCTCGCGCTGCCTGGCGAAGTCGGCGAGGCCCTCGACCGTGACGACCTCGCGGCCCTCCACCTGGCCGGCGGCGACGAGACAGGCACAGACGGGGACACCGTCGAGGCGGACCGTACAGGAGCCGCACTCGCCCTGCTCGCACGCGTTCTTGGAGCCCGGCAGGCCCATGCGCTCGCGCAGGACGTAGAGCAGGCTCTCGCCCTCCCAGACGTCGTCCGCTTCCTGCTTACGGCCGTTGACCGTGAAATTCACGCGCATGGCTATGCAGCTCCTTCAAGGGTGCGGCCGGTGCCGCGGTACTGCTCCCAGGTCCAGCCCAGCGTGCGGCGGGCCATGATCCCGACCGCGTGGCGGCGGTACTTCGCGGTGCCGCGCACGTCGTCGATGGGGTTGCAGGCGCCGGAGGCGAGCTCCGCGAACTGCTTGGCGATCGAGGGGGTGATAATCTTCCCGCTCTCCCAGAATCCGCCTTCTTGGAGCGCGGCGTTCAGGAAGTCCTCGGCAGCGCGGGCGCGCAGCGGGGTCGGGGCGGCGGAGCCGATGCCCGTCTTGACCGTGCGGGTCTCGGGGTGCAGCGCGATACCGAACGCGCAGACCGCGATGACCATGGCGTTGCGGGTGCCCACCTTGGAGAACTGCTGCGGACCGTCGGCCTTCTTGATGTGGACGCGCTTGATCAGCTCGTCCGGCTCCAGCGCGTTGCGCTTCACGCCGGTGTAGAACTCCTCGACCGGGATGAGGCGCGTCCCGCGCACCGACTCGGCCTCGACCTCGGCGCCCGCGGACAGCAGGGCGGGGTGCGAGTCACCGGCGGGGGAAGCGGCACCGAGGTTGCCGCCGACCGAGCCACGGTTGCGGATCTGGGGCGATCCCACAGTGTGGGCGGCGAGCGCGAGGCCCGGCAGTTCCGTCCGCAGATGGTCCATGATCTGGGTGTACGGGACGGAGGCGCCGAGCTGTACGGTCTTTTCGCCCACCTCCCACTCGCGGAGTTCGCCGATGCGGTTCAGGTCCAGGAGGTACTCGGGGCGGCGGTGGTCGAAATTGATCTCAACCATGACATCTGTGCCGCCCGCGATGGGCACAGCCGTGGGGTACTCGGCCTTGGCGGCGAGCGCCTCCTCCCAGCTTGCGGGGCGAAGGAAGTCCATGAGGCTCACTTCTTCCAATCGGGTGGTTCGCTGGGGTGGGAGACGGCCGGCCCTCGACTGGTCGTTCTAAGTGGTTTGGGCCGGTCTGGGACGTTCATCTGCTGTTCACGTGGCTTGGCCCAAGTACACCGCCGGGGCTTCGCCTGGTGCAGTCACCGAAACCATGAAGGAGTTGGCTGGTGGCTGCTCGCGTCTTGTAGATTCGAACGAAAGGCGGAGGTCGGTAACCTCACGGTTTTCCCTTGGAAACCACAGGCACAGCCCTTTGGAAAGACATAGGCACAGCCGTCTGGAAACCCCAGGCACGGCCCCTGGAAACCGCAGGCACCGCTCTCCGCAGACCACCAGCACGGCCTCCACAACCGCATCACATTCCATCCACATCTAGAGACAGATCGGCGGCGACCACCATGCGGCTGCGCGCACTGCTTGAGACCGACGCGCTGGGCCTGCGGCTGCTCGGCGGCGAGGAAGAGCTCGACCGCACCGTGCGCGGTGTGATGACCACCGACCTGCGGGACCCCAGCCGCTATCTGTCCGGCGGCGAGCTGGTGCTCACCGGCCTGGCGTGGCGGCGTACCGCCGAGGATTCTGAGCCCTTCGTACGGATCCTGGCGAGCGCGGGCGTCGTCGGGCTCGCGGCGGGCGAGGCGGAGCTCGGCGCGATCCCGAGCGACCTGGTCGAGGCGTGCGTACGCCACCGGCTGCCGCTCTTCGCGGTCAGCGAGGCCGTCGCCTTCGCGACCATCACCGAGCACGTGGTGCGCCAGGTGTCCGGCGAACGGGCCGGTGACCTGGCGGCCGTCGTCGACCGGCACCGCAGGCTGATGACGTCGGGCCCGGCGGGCGGCGGCCCCGAAGTGGTGCTCGACCTGCTGACGTCCGACCTGGACCTGCGCGCGTGGGTGCTCTCGCCCACCGGCCGCCAGATCGCGGGCGCGGGCGACTCGCTGCCGCCGGCCGTGGGAGCCGTCCTCGCCGGCGAGCACCTGGCCGCGAGCCGCACGGGGCGCCGGGCGCCGCACCGGGCCGCCGTGCAGGGCACGACGTACTCGCTGTTCCCGATCAGGAGCGCGGGGCGCGCCGCCGCTGCCGCCGCGTCCCGCGACGTACGCGAGAGCGTGCTCTCGGACTGGCTGCTGGCGGTGGAGGCGGACGCGGGCGACTGGCCGGCCGCCCGGCTCGACCTGCTCCAGGGCGTGACGCAGCTGATCGCCGTCGAACGCGACCGGCGCGACGCGGCCCGTACGGTACGCCGCCGCCTCGCCCAGGAGGTCCTGGAGCTGGTGCAGACGGGAGCGGCCCCGGCCGAGATCGCGGCCCGCCTGCGGGTCGCCGCACCGGTGCTGCTGCCCGGCCTCGGCTCGGCGCCGCACTGGCAGGTGGTCGTGGCGCGGGTCGAGTGGCTGGAAGGCGGCCCGGCGGGCGTCGCGGGCGGTCCGGGCGCGTCGATCCAGGCCGGGCCCGTGGCGCAGACGCTGCTGGAGGAAATACTGGTCGACCCGGCAGTGGCCGGTTCCGACTCCTCGGACCGGATCGCGGTGGCGCACGCGGGCGACGAGGCGATCGCGCTCGTACCGCTGCCCGCGGTCGCGCCGGAGGGGGCGGGGGACGGGGACGAAGCCGACGCCACCTCGGTCTCCCGCATCGGCCTGCACGCCGACGTACTCCTGGAGGCGGTGCGCGCGCCGCTCTCGGGCGGCCTCGCCGACGACGGGCGGCTGACACTGGGTGTCAGCGCGGCCGTGCATTCGGCGGAGGGGCTGCGGGGGGCGCTGGAGGAGGCCCGGCACGCCCGCCGGGTGGCGGCGGCGCGCCCCGGCCGGGTCTGCGCGGCGGGCCACCACGAGCTGGCGTCGCACGTGCTGCTGCTGCCGTTCGTGCCGGACGACGTGCGCCGGGCGTTCACCGCGCGGCTGCTGGACCCGCTGCGGGACTACGACCGGCGGCACCGGGCGGAACTCATTCCCACCCTCGAAGCGTTCCTCGACTGCGACGGCTCCTGGACGCGCTGCGCTGCCCGGCTGCATCTGCACGTGAACACCCTGCGCTACCGGGTGGGCAGAATCGAGCAACTGACGGGTCGTGACTTGTCGCGTCTTGAGGACAAGCTGGACTTCTTCCTCGCACTGAGGATGAGCTAGGCGGGGGGCCGGGGAGGCGCGGGGGCGCAGAGCCGCTGCGCGGAGCTTTCCCCTACCCGCCCCTTCCCGGCTGTGACATTTGCGGCTCCGCCGCGAGGGGCTCCGCCCCAGACCCCGCTCCTCAAACGCCGGAGGGGCTGAAAGTTGCCCAGGGGGCACCATCCAAGCCCGTCCGGCGTTTGAGGACATGCCCGCAGGGCGTCCGGGGGTCTGGGGGCTTGCCCCCCAGTTTCGGGAAGGGGCGGGGTGGGGAAAGACCCAACTGGCCGCACCGACCGGTCGATTGTGAATTCGTTCACCTGAGCTCTTGGCCCGGAGTGCCATTCCGTGCTGAGATTCGCCCACTACCGCACGACCGTTACTCACAGCTCAATGACGTGCTGCTCGGGGAGGGCAATGTGGCGCATACCGCCATGTCTGGTTCTGGAACGACCGCAGGGGACGGAAGCCCACTCCAGACCGCGGTATGGCGGCTGCGCTCGCGCGGCTGCTGGACCGATGCCGCGGCCCTGCTCGAACCACATGGGGGCGCCGCCGCGACCCCTGCGGCCGCGCTCCAGCGGGCGTCGCTGCTCGTAGAGCGCTGCCTGTTCACCGAGCGGGGCTGGGCCGAGGCGGAGGACGCCCTGCGTACGGCGGAGGCGGTCGCCCAGAGCGACGACGAGCGGGGCGCGGCGGCATGCGAGCGCGGCCAGCTGGCGTACGCCTCGACGGTGCTCGGCGCCCGCGACCGGGCCGACGAGGCGCGCTCAGCGCTCGGGCGGGCGGCGGCGCTGATCGACCCGACGGCGCCGGGCCGTCCGCTCCTCGACTTCCGGCGCGGCCTGATCGCCGAGCACCTCTCCGACTCCCCGCAGTCGGCCCGTGCCGCCTACCGTCGCGCCCACGCGGGCGCGACGGCGCACGGCGAGACACTGCTGCTGTCGTTCACGTGGCGCCATCTGGCCGGACTGTCCCTGCGCGAGGGCGAGTTGGCGGACGCGAGGCACGGCTTCGCGGAGTCACTGCGGATACGGGAGGAACTGGGCTACCTGGTCGGCACGGCCCCGGCCCTGGCAGCCCTGGCCGACGCGGAACCGGAACCGGAGGCGACACGCCTGCGGGCGGAGGCGGGCCGCCTGTTCCGGCTGCTGGACGGCGTACCGACGTGGCTGGCGGCGCAGCTCTCGCCGTCCGCCGCGGTGTGAGCCCGGCCGCCCGGGCCCCGGCGGTCGCCGCCGCCCGCGGTCAGCGGTCCGCGCCCGCGAAGTGTTCGCGGACCAGGGACTGAACCACCGTCAGGTCCTGTGCGGCCAGGGCGTCCAGCAGGGCCAGGTGTTCGGCCGCGTCCGCCAGGAGGTCTGCCCGCCGGCCCAGGGGGTCGCCTGCGAGCAGCGGCCACTGGGACCGGCGGTGGAGGTCGTCGGCGACGGTGACGAGTTGGTGATTGCCGGAGAGCGAGAGGATCGCGCGATGGAACGCGCGGTCCGATTCCGCGTACGCCGCCCGGTTGCCGGTCGCCGCCGCCGCTGTTGTGGCTTCCGCCAGTGGGCGCAGCTCGCACCAGCGGGCGGCCGGGATCGTACGGGCCAGGCGGAGCATGACCGGGACCTCGATCAGGGCCCGCACTTCCGCCAGCTCGGCGAGTTCTGCCGCGCTGCGGACCGTGACGCGGAAGCCGCGGTTCGGTACGACCTCCACCGCGCCCTCCAGCGCCAGCTGCTGCATCGCCTCGCGGACCGGGGTGGCGGAGACGCCGAAGCGGGCGCCGAGGCCGGGCCCGGAGTAGACCTCACCGGGGACCAGTTCGCCGCTGACGAGGGCGGCGCGCAGGGCGTCGAGGATCTGGCCGCGGACGGAGTGGCGCTGGACGAGGCGGGGGGCCGGGGGCTCGCTGTGGGTGTGCTCGCCGCGCGCCTGCTCCGGAAGACGCACGGAGGACATCTGCACCGGCACCTGCACCGGCGTTGAGGCAGGCATGTGCCCGTACGCGGCTTCGCGCGGTCTGCCCTGCTGCTCCATGGGGGTCCCTCCGGTGCTGTGTCCCATATGCACGATAGGCGGGCGGCGTCACATGCGGGGCCCGGGGGGGTGCCCCCCGGGGTCAGAGGCAAACAACGGAACCATCGGGTAAGGTAAGGCTTACCTGCAAACGATCGCGATTCGGTGGTCCCCTGCATGACCGTCCCCGCCCTTTTCCCCGGCGTCGCCGCCTCCCCCGTCGCGGCCTCCTACGCCCGCCTCACCGAGGTCTTCGCCGGACTGCGCATCGCCGAGCTGGCGGACGGCGAGCAGGTTCCGCGCGGCGGCGGCTGGGTCGGGGCAGCCGAGCTCGCGGCCGGCGGCGCCGCGCTCGACGCCTTCCTGGCCTGGGACAACGCCCAGGTGCTGCGCGACTACGGCCAGCAGGCCCGACCCGACGTCATCGCGAGTTTCGGCCTGCACCGGTACGCCTGGCCCGCCTGCCTGCTCATCACCGCGCCCTGGTTCCTGCACCACCGGGTGCCGCGCGTGCCCGTCGAGGACGTCGCCTTCCAGCGGACACTGGGCCGCATGGCCGTACGGGTGCGGGAATTCGCCTGCCTGCCGGGCGACCCGGCCGCCGCGCTGCCCGGCGCCCGCGTCGTACCGGACGAGGAGGCCCTGCGCGCCGAGGTACGGGACGCCGTCGCCCAGCACCTCGGGCCCGTGCTCGACGGCTTCGGACCCCGGATGCGGCGCGGGAAGCGCGCACTGTGGGGCATGGCGACGGACGAGATCGTGGAAGGGCTCTGGTACATCGCGCACCTGCTCGGCGAGGAGCGGCGCGCCATGCGCGAGCTGGAGGCGCTGCTGCCGGGTACGACGAAGCCGTACGCCGGGACGGCCGGCTTCCGCGAGCTGACCGGACCCAACGGCGAATCGCTGCCGACCCGCGACCGCGCGAGCTGCTGCCTCTTCTACACACTGCGCCCCGAGGACACCTGCGTGACGTGTCCGCGTACGTGCGACGCCGAGCGCGTGCGCAAGCTCAGCGAGGAAGCCGCGGCGACGGCCGACGCCGCTGTCGCCGCGGTCTGACGGCACGCCACCCGATCAGGTGGCATAAATCGAACTCAACCGGCCGACACCGTACGGCGGTTCGACCAGATGGCACCTATTCGCGTGCCCTGGCGGTCCCTTGGCGTCCTCTTGCACCGAAAGCCTCTTTAGGCCACTTGGGTTACGCCAGTATGGCGCCCCAATAGCCCTACCGCGATGCAAGGGACACCGCATGAGACTGACCGACATATCGCTGGACTGGCTGCTTCCGGGTGGCGTGATGCTCGCAGGGGTCCTGGCGGCGGTTGCGGTGCTCGCGCGCGGCAAGCGCGCCGGTGGCAAGGCCGCAGCAGACGACTCCTGGGAACGTACGGAGGAACGGCGCAGGCGGAAGGAAGCCTTCTACGGGATCGCTTCGTACCTGCTGCTCTTCTGCTGTGCCGCGGTCGCCGCCGCCCTCTCCTTCCACGGCCTGGTCGGCTTCGGCCGGCAAAACCTCAGCCTCTCCGGCGGCTGGGAGTACCTCGTCCCGTTCGGCCTCGACGGCGCCGCCATGTTCTGCTCGGTACTCGCGGTGCGCGAGGCCAGCCACGGTGACGCGGCGCTCGGCTCGCGTCTGCTGGTGTGGACGTTCGCCGGTGCGGCGGCCTGGTTCAACTGGGTGCACGCGCCACGGGGACTTGGCCACGCGGGCGCCCCGCAGTTCTTCGCCGGGATGTCGCTCTCGGCCGCCGTGCTGTTCGACCGGGCGCTGAAGCAGACCCGCAGGGCCGCGCTGCGCGAGCAGGGGCTGGTGCCGCGCCCGCTGCCGCAGATCCGGGTCGTACGGTGGCTGAGGGCGCCCAGGGAAACCTTCGGCGCGTGGTCGCTGATGCTCCTGGAAGGCGTGCGCACGCTCGACGAGGCGGTCGAGGAGGTGCGGGAGGACGTACGGGAGAAGGAGCAGAACCGTATGCGCCGGCGCGACCACCAGAAGCTGGAACGCGCCCAGTTGAAGGCCATCAACCGTCAGCACCGCGCCTGGGGGCGCGGTCGCGTGGGCGGCCGGCAGGTCGTCGAGGTCTCTGCCCTCGCCCCCGGCTCGGGCTCCGCACCGCCGCAGGCGGTAGCGGAGCCTGCCATACCGGAAACCGGACAACTGCCGCTTCGACAAAGGCCCTCCCTTCAGGCCGTGAAAGGCGCTGAAAAGGTGACGACCGTCGACCTCACCGCCGAGGACGACACGCAGGCTCTGCCACGGCTCGACTCGCTCGAACGCAAACTCAAGGATCTTGAGCAGCAATTCGGCTGAGCAGCGCGGTGGTCGCGGCGGCGGGCGGGCGGTTACGCCGGCCCGCCGCCGCTCATCTCAAGTTCGAACCAGACCGCTTTCCCCACGCCCTGCGCCCTGACGCCCCACGCGTCCGCGAGCGCCTGCACCAGGAGGAGGCCCCTGCCGTGCGTACCGTCGTCGGCGACCGGTACGCGTAACCGCGGGTGGCGGGCGACGAAGTCCCGTACCTCGACCCGGAGCCGGGAGGCGGCGACGGTGGCGGTGACCTCGGCGTCGTGTTCCGTGTGGACCAGGGCGTTGGTCACCAGCTCGGTGGTCAGGAGCTCGGCGACGTCCGTACAGCTCTGGTCGCCCCGGTGGCGCAGCAGTTCGCGCAGAGCGCGCCGTACTTCCGGGACCGCTGTGAGATCCGAGCGCCCCAGTCTGCGTCGCAGCTGAATGGGTGCCCCCTCCCTGTCCCCCTCCTCCTCCGCCCCCGCTGTTGCCGCCGAAGAACCTTGCGCGGCGGCACTGCGTCCGCCCGCCTGTTGCCTTGTCATATCCCCCACCCGCACGCCGGACCGACCTTTCTCGAACAGGTTCACGGGATGCATGCCCCGAACGCGCAATGGCACTCATGTCCAATAGTCAATTAACCGGTGTGGGTGGCATATCCGGATCTGGGCCGGAGTCCCGCCGGGGCTCAAGGCCGAGCTCCGCGTCCAGGCCGAGCGCGAACGCGAGGTCGACGTCCAGGTCGGTGTGGGCCTCGAACGTCGTGCCGATGCCGGCGGCGGCCGCCCGGCTGAGAACATCCGCCCCCAGGCCCGCGTCGATCCGCTCCCGCGCCCCCGCGTCCAGCACCAGCCGCCCGACCGTCGCGATGTTCGCGTCACCCGCCACCTTGTGCGCGATGAGCGTCGTCCTGGCGTCTTTCAGTACGCCGAGCCGGGTGCCGGGCCTGCCCTCTCCCACCGTGGCCGTCACGACGTGCGTCCTGAGGTAGACGGCGAAGTCCTTGACGAAGACGACCGCCCTGTCGCCCTTCGACAGCCGGACGCCACCGTCGAACACGACCTTGCCGCCCCGCAGCTTCCCGCCCCCGTGCGCGATCCTGCTCCCCTCGCGGGCCTTGAGCCCGACACCGCCCGCGCCCAGCTGAACCGCGCCGTCGACGGGGGCGGCCGCGACGCCGTTTCCCGCCAGGCCGAGAGCCGGGCCCAGGTCCAGCTTCAGCAGCCCCGCCCTTATCGGGGTGCCGGGCGCCGGGGCGCCGGCCTCGGGGGGCGCCTTCGCGGCCTCCGGACCGGCCGCGGCGCCCCAGACGGAGGTGGCCGCGTCCGGAAGTGCGGCGATCGCGGCGGGCGTGGCGATGACGACGGCGGCCGCAGCCGCGGCGGAGATGCGGCCGCGGCCGAAGCGGCGAGGGAGATACATGCGCTTCACAGGCCCTCTCGGTGGCTGGGGTGACTAGCAGTCGGTCGCCGTGAGACCTTCCGCGACACGCCGCTTCCGCCCCGCCCCCGCCCGTCATTCCACTCGTACGGACCTACGGCCTCGGCACATTGCGCAGGTTCGAGCGGGCCATCTGAAGCATCCGCCCCACCCCGCCGTCCAGCACGATCTTGCTCGCGGACAGCGCGAAGCCGCTCACCATCCCGGCGCGGATCTTCGGCGGGATCGACAGGGCGTTCGGGTCGGTGACCACGTCCACCAGCGCCGGGCCCTTGTGCTTGAAGGCGTCCTTGAGGGCCCCGGCCAGGTGTTTCGGCTTCTCCACCCGTACGCCGTACGCCCCGCAGGCCCGCGCGACCGCCGCGAAGTCCGGGTTCTTGTTCGCCGTACCGAACGACGGCAGGCCGTCGACCAGCATCTCCAGCTCCACCATGCCGAGGGAGGAGTTGTTGAAGACGACGACCTTCACCGGCAGGTCGTACTGGACGAGTGTGAGGAAGTCGCCCATCAGCATGCTGAAGCCGCCGTCGCCGGACATGGCGATCACCTGGCGGCCGCGGTCGGTGAACTGGGCGCCGATCGCCTGCGGCATGGCGTTGGCCATCGAGCCGTGGGTGAAGGAGCCGATGATGCCGCGGCGCCCGTTGGGGGTGATGTAGCGGGCGGCCCACACATTGTTCATACCGGTGTCGACAGTGAAGACCGCGTCGTCGTCGGCCAGTTCGTCGAGGACCGAGGCGACGTACTCGGGGTGGATCGGCACCCGCTTGTCGACCTTGCGGGTGTACGCCTTCACCACGCCCTCCAGCGCGTCGGCGTGTTTCTTCAGCATCCGGTCGAGGAACTTGCGGTCGGACTTGGCCTTCACGCGCGGCGTCAGGCACGTCAGGGTCTCCCGTACGTCGCCCCAGATCGCGAGGTCGAGCTTGGAGCGGCGGCCGAGGCGTTCGGGCCGGACATCGACCTGGACGATCTTCACGTCGTCGTCGTGGGGAAGGAAGTCGTTGTACGGGAAGTCGGTGCCGAGGAGGATCAGCAGGTCGCACTCGTGGGTGGCCTGGTACGCCGCGCCGTAACCGAGCAGGCCGCTCATGCCGACGTCGTACGGGTTGTCGTACTGGATCCACTGCTTGCCGCGCAGCGCGTGCCCGACGGGGGCCTTGACGCGCTCCGCGAACTGCATGACCTGCGCGTGGGCGCCCGCCGTGCCGCTGCCGCAGAAGAGCGTGACCCGTTTCGCCTCGTCGACCATGCGGGCGAACTTCTCCAGCTCCGCCTCTCCGGGGCGTACGGCGGGACGCGTCGTCACCAGCGCGTGGTCACCCGCCCGCTCGGGGACCTGCTCGGACGCCACGTCACCGGGCAGCGACACCACACTGACTCCGCCGCGGCCGACGGCGTTCTGGATCGCGGTCTGCACGACGCGCGGCATCTGCTTGGGGCTGGAGATCAGCTCGCTGTAGTGGCTGCATTCGCGGAAAAGCTGGTCGGGGTGGGTCTCCTGGAAGTAGCCGAGGCCGATCTCGCCTGCCGGGATCTGCGAGGCGAGGGCGAGCACCGGGGCCATGGAGCGGTGCGCGTCGTACAGGCCGTTGATCAGGTGCAGATTGCCGGGGCCGCAGGAGCCGGCGCAGGCGGCGAGGGTGCCGGTGATCTGGGCCTCGGCGCCGGCGGCGAAGGCCGCGACCTCCTCGTGCCTGACCTGGATCCAGTCGATGCCGGAGGTCCGGCGGACGGCGTCGACGACGGGGTTGAGGCTGTCGCCGACGACACCGTAGAGGCGTTGCACCCCGGCTTTCACGAGGATGTCGACGAACTGCTCCGCCACCTTCTGCTTGGCCATGGGATGCGCACGCCCTTTCGGGAGAGGGAGATGGTCGGCCGGTCCTGCCGGTACGGTGCTGTGCCCGTGCTGTGCCGAGTCCATCAACCCATGCGGTACGCCGTTACGCCTCCCAGACCGCCACCGCCGTACGGTCGTCGGCGTACCCCTTCACCCTCAGGCTGGTGTCCGCGAGGTACGCGGCGAGGCCGGGTGGTTCGGCGGGGGCCCAGCGTTCGGCGAGTTCCTTGGCGAGGGACGGCTCGTCGCGCAGGGGCTCGGCGAGGCCGGGGCTGCACAGGAGGAGGGTGTCACCCGGGCGGGCCACCGAGGCCCGGAAGCGGAAGGGCTCGGTGGGCGGGGGCACGCTTTCGACGTACGGGGACGGGGGCGTCGTAATGCCGAGGTCCATGGTGAGGCGGTCGCCCTCGGGGGTCTCCGACGGGGGTGAGCCGAAGCCGACGACGGGCGCGCCGGTGACGGCGGCGGGCTCGGGAACGGCCGGCTCGATGTCCTGCCAGGAGCCGCCGCGCAGCCGGAACAGGCCGCCGCCGCCGATGCCGAAGAAGACCCTGGTCCGGCACGCGGGGTCGGCGGGCAGGAGGAGGCAGCGGAGGCTCGCCGTGTACTCCTCGGGTTCCAGGCCGAGTTCGGACGCGCGGGCGCGCAGCTTGCCGTAGCCGCGGTCGGTGAGGCGGTGCAGGCCGGACTTGAGGTCGCCCCTGCGACCCGCCCTTATGTCGTCGGCGAGGCGGGCGTGGCTGCGGCCGACGGCTTCGCCGATCCAGCGGCAGGCGTCGGCGGCGGCCAGGTGCGCGTTTCCGGCGGCGCGGGACCCGCCGGCCACCGCGACCAGGACGAGCGCGCCCGCGCCGCTGCCGAAGCGGGCGGTGAGCAGGGCGTCGCGGCGGGGTTCGCCGCGGTAGCGGGCGGAGTCGCCGCGGACGGAGGCGGCGCGCAGGGTGTACGTGCCGTACCGGGCGCCGTCGAGCACGGTGTCGGCAACGAGAGCGCCGAGTTCGCGGGGGTCGGCGGCGGGCAGGGCGGTGGGCTCGGCGTCGTAGGTCGGCGGGCGGTCCCCGACGAAGTCGGCGCGGGGGCGGCGGTCCTGGTCCTCCTCCCGGCGCCCGTCGCTGCCGGCCCCGGCGTTTTCCGCGGGGCGCCCGGCGTACGGGTCCGGCGGTGCCCCGCCGTACGGGGGCGCGGGAGGTGCCGGCCGCGGAGGTACGGGCGGGGGTGGCGCTGCGGCGTCCCGGGGGGCGCGGGCCTGCGGCGTGCGGTGGGGCGCGGCGGCGGTCCCTGGCCGCCGGTTCTCAGCAGGCGGCGGCTCCGACTCCCGCCGGGCGGGCGGCACTTGGGGTACCTCGGGCGGCTCCCAGGGGGCACGCTGCCGCGCGATGGCGGGAGGCGCGGGCGGGGACGCGGGCCGGGGCTTCCCTGTCGGCGGCGCGGGGGGCGGCGGGGGCGGCGGGAGCGGCGAAGCCGGTGCGGATTTCGGTGGAGTCGGCGCCGGTCCCGGTCCGAGCCGTGGCTCGGTCGAGGCGGGGTGGCGGGCGTCGGGCGGATCGGAGCCCGGTCCCGGCGCCGACGCCGACGAAACTTGCGGCTCCGGTGTGGGGGGTCCCGCGGGCGGCGGAAAGGGCGGGGCCGGAGGGTGTTTCTCCGCCGGTTCGGGGGGCCGGCCCGCTGCCCACCAAGGCGGCGGCTCCGGGGCCGGTCCGGTTCGCGGCGCCTCCGGCCGCCTCGGGACCGGGGGTTGCGGCGGTGGGGGCGGAGGGCGGCGTACGTCCGCTGCGGCGGTCGCGCCGGCCGCCTCGCGTCCCGGTGGTGGCGGCGACAACGTGTCCGTCGCCGAGTCGAAACGGGCGTCCAGGGTGTCGTCGTCCCCCTGGGCTGGACCCGTGTCCGGGACGGGCTCGTCGTCGTACAGCCGACCCCACCACTCGTCCTCGTTGGCGGTGCGCCTCTCCCCCTGCTGGCTCATGCCCCTATTGTCGACCGCAAGGGCCGTACGAAAACGGGGCATCAGGAAAAAGAAGTCCGCCGGGCGACCCCACCACCACGGAACTGACGCCCGGCGAACCGTCATTCGGCCGGCGAGGCTCACCCCGGCGCAAAGGCACTGTCCTCGGAGGCTGTTGGGGCTGCCGTGGCGCCACATTGGCAGAGTGACGGGTGGTGCGGGGATGATGTCTGCGGCGGGTTTACGCCGTGGCCGCTTCCCGCCACGAGCCGGTGGGCAAGATCGGAGCGCCGGGGGGGCGGAACCGAAGCGTCCGGGGAGGGTGTGGAGGGGTGCTGGGAGCCATTGGTCTCGACGAGGCCCAGGAGTCGACGTACCGCGCGCTTGTCGCGCTCGGTGCCGCGGAGGTCCCCGACCTCGCGCACCGGCTGACGCTTCCGGAGGCCGATACGGAACGCGCGCTGCGCCGCCTGGAGCGGCAGGGGCTCGCGGCCCGGTCGTCGGCCCGTACGGGACGCTGGGTGGCCGCGCCACCGGGGGTCGCGCTGGGCGCGCTGCTGACCCAGCAGCGGCACGAGCTGGAGCAGGCGGAGGTGACGGCGGCGCTGCTCGCCGAGGAGTACCGGGCGGAGGCGGCCGAGCCCGCCGTGCACGATCTGGTCGAGGTGGTGACGGGGGCGAGCGCGGTGGCGCACCGCTTCGTACAGCTGCGGCTCGGCGCGACCGAGGAGGTCTGCGCGCTGGTGACGGGGAATCCCGCCGCGGTCAGCGGCCTGGACGACGAGGCGCAGGAGCGGGCGGCGACGCGTGGAGTGACGTACCGGGTGGTGCTCGAACGCGAGGTGCTCACACTCCCCTCGGGGTTCACCGAGCTGTCGGCGGCGCTGGGGCGCGACGAGCAGGTCCGGGTGGTGGAGAACGTACCGACCAGGCTCGTGGTCGTGGACCGGACCGTCGCGATGGTGCCGCTGACGGGACGGGGCGCGGAACCAGCGGCCCTCGTCGTGCACGCGAGCGGGTTGCTGGAGTCGCTGACCGGGCTCTTCGAGGCGGTGTGGCGGGAGGCGCTGCCGCTGCGGCTGGGGGTGGACGGGAGGGCGTCGGAGGAGGGGCTGCCGGGCCCGGACGCCACGGACCTTGAGGTGCTGTCGCTGCTGCTGGCCGGGATGACGGACGCGAGCGTCGCGAAGCAGCTGGAGCTGGGTCTGCGGACGGTGCAGCGGCGGGTGAAGGGACTGATGGAGCTGGCGGGCGTGACGACCCGGCTGCAGCTCGGCTGGCATGCGTACGAGCGCGGCTGGGTCGCCAGACGCTGACCGGGAACACGGGGTATTCCGCTGCCCCCGCACCACGGGCGGCCCCTCCGACCTGCGGGGACAGCCCAGGTCCCGCACCCTGGGAAGATGGGCGTGTGGCAGCTCCTCCTGGTCGGCCTCGTCATGCTGGCCGGCCTGCTCGGCGTACTCGTGCCGGGCGTACCGGGCCAGGCGATCGTCTGGGCGGCCGTGCTGTGGTGGGCGCTGGAGGAGAAGACGGCGCTCGCCTGGGGCGTACTGATCGGCGCCACCGCACTGCTGCTGCTCAACCAGGCGCTCAAGCCCCTCCTGCCGGCCCGCCGCCTCCAGGAGTCGGGCGCCCCGCCGCGGACGCTGATGGTGGGCGGGATCGCGGGGATCGCCGGGTTCTTCCTGCTGCCGGTGGTGGGCGGGATCGTCGGGTTCGTCGGAGGCATCTACGGGGTGGAGCGGGCGCGGCTCGGCAGCCACGGCGGCGGCTGGGCCTCCACCCGTACGGTCATGCGCGCCATCGGATACCGGGTGCTCGTGGAGCTGTTCGCCTGCCTGCTGGTGGTCGGCGCGTGGGCGGGTGCGCTGATCTGGGGTTGAGGGTCTGGGGTTGAGGGTCTGGGGCTGAGAGTCTGAGGTTGAGGGTCTGGGGCTGAGAGTCTGGAGCTGAGGGCCGGTCCCCGGATCTCCGGGCACGGGCCGGCCCCACGACCGCAACTACAGCCTGCTGCCGACCATTTGTGGCTGACGGTGACGGTCGACCCCGGATGCCGAACCGGTGACCGACGACATCGTGAGCCTGACGCCGTGAGGCGTGGGAGGCGTCCAGGGTAAGGCGCAACTGCTGACCGGGCCGCACCAGCCGGGGTCGCGCTTCAGCGAGGAGCTGATCCGGCAGGGAGGTGTTCGGGCGTTACGCCGTCCACCGGTGCCGCACTGCGTACGACCGCCAGGGCCGCCACCCGGCGGTCCCCGCCTCGTCCCCCTCACCGTCCGGCGCCACATCCGGATCCCCGAGCGCCCGCATCCGGATCAGGCCGGCGGTCCTCGCGGTGATCCCCGGCAGCGCGCGCAGCGCCCGCTCCGCCTCGTCGCGGTCCGCTCCGGGATCCAGGCGTACGTCGCCGTCGGCGAGCGCGGTCGCCAGCGTCCGCAGCGCCGGGTCCTCGGCCCCGGTGAGGGCGCCCGGCTCGGGGAAGACGTGCGTCAGCGCGCCGCACGGCTGGTCGAGAACCTTCCCGTACGACTCGATGAGGCCGACCGCCGCCTCCCGGCCCACCAGCGCCCGTACCGCGAACTCGTCGGGGTCCGCGGCGCCCGGTGAGCGCAGCCCAGGTTGGGCGGCGACCAGCGGTGCCAGCGCCGGGTCGGCCGCGAGCCGCTCGTCGACGGCGTACGGGTCGGCGTCGAGGTCGAAGAGCCTGCGCAGCCGCTGGACGGCGGTGGTCAGGTCGCGCAGGTCGGTGAGGTGGATGCGGGCTTCGAGCCAGCCACTGTGCGGTGCCTCGTCCACGGCGGCGATGCCCGTTCCGTACGGCAGGCGCAGGGTGCGCCGGTAGGTACGGGCGCCGGGCTCACCGGTCATCTCCTCGACGCGCGGCACGGCCTCGCTCGCCAGCAGGTCGAAGACCTCCCTGGCGGCGTACGCCCCGCGATAGGCGAGTCGCAGCGGAATCCCGGCGGCGGGGGCGGGGCCCGCGCCGGTGCCCGCCGTCTTCGTGCCCGACTCCGCGCGCAGGAGGCTGGGGGTGCGGGCGTAGATCTGGCGGATGGTGTCGTTGAACTGCCGCACGCTCGCGAAGCCGGACGCGAACGCGATCTCCGTGACGGGCAGTCCGGTGGTCTGGAGCAGTACGCGGGCGGTGTGCGCGCGCTGGGCGCGGGCGAGTGCGACGGGGCCGGCGCCGAGCTCGCCCGTCAGCTGCCGCTGCACCTGCCGGGTGCTGTAGCCGAGCCGGGCCGCGAGCCCGGGCACGCCTTCGCGGTCCACGATCCCGTCGCCGATCATGCGCATCGCGCGCCCGACGACGTCGGCGCGAGCGTTCCAGTCGGCGGAGCCGGGGACGGCGTCGGGGCGGCAGCGGCGGCAGGCCCGGAAGCCGTTGCCCTGGGCGGCGGCAGCGGTGGGGTGGAAGCACACGTTCTTGCGCTTGGGGGTGACGGCGGGGCAGCTCGGCCGGCAGTAGATGCCGGTGGTGGTGACGGCGAAGAAGAACTCCCCGTCGAACCGCGCGTCGCGGCTGGTCACCGCCTCGTACATGCTCTCTTCGTCCATCACGCCATCCAGTGTGCGGCAGCGGTGGGCGGCGGACTGGCGGGATTCGGACACGGCGTCCGGGGCGGGGTGGCGCTCGAACGCCGGAGGGGCTGGAGAGTGCGGCCGAATCCAGCCCGTCCGGCGTTTGAGGACAGGCCCGGGGAGCATCCCGGGGGCTGAGCTTGCCCCCGGTTACGGGTAGCGCCGACTGCCGCCGCGCTTGGCGTTGAAGTTGGCGCGGCCCTCCGCCGACTTCAGCCGCCACTCGCGACCCATCTCCGCGCGGAGCCGCGCATCGGTCTTGGCGACGATGCGCCGGTTCTCCCGCAACAGTTTGCGGTAGCTCTCCAGCCGGCGGTCCGACAGCGAGCCCTCCTCCAGCGCGGCCAGCACGGCGCAGCCGGGCTCCGACTCATGGGCACAGTCGTGGAACCGGCACTGGGCCGCCAGCTCCTCGATCTCGGAGAAGACCTGCCCGACACCGGCCTCGGCGTCCCACAGCCCCACGCCGCGTAGTCCGGGCGTATCGATGAGCACTCCCCCGCCGGGCAGGGCGAGAAGGTTGCGGGTGGTGGTGGTGTGCCGGCCCTTGCCGTCGACTTCACGGGTGGCCTGCACCTCCATGACGTCCTCGCCGAGCAGCGCGTTGGCCAGCGTCGACTTTCCCGCACCGGACACCCCGAGCAGCACGCTCGTACCGCCCGACACGACAGCGGTGAGTACGTCGACGCCGTCGCCCGTCGTGGAACTGACGGGCAGCACCTGGACCCCCGGCGCGGCGGTCTCCACGTCCTCGACAAGGTACGAAAGCCCGGTGGCGTCCGGTACGAGGTCGGCCTTGGTGAGGACCACCAGCGGCTGTGCGCCCGACTCCCAGGCCAGCGCCAGGAAGCGCTCGATCCGCCCGAGGTCCAGCTCGACGGCGAGCGAGACCGCGATGATCGCGTGGTCGACGTTGGCCGCGAGGATCTGCCCCTCGGACCGGGTGGAGGAGGTGGAGCGTACGAACGCGGTGCGGCGCGGCAGGTACGCCCGTACGAACTGCGGGTCGCCGACGGGGTCGACAGCGGCCCAGTCGCCGGTGCAGATGACCCGCAACGGATCGTGCGGCGTCACGTAGGTGGTGTCGGCGCGGACGACGCCGTCGGCGGTGAGGACGTCGCACTGGCCGCGGTCGACCCGTACAACACGGCCGGGCAGCAGACCCTGGGCGGCGTACGGAGCGAACTGCGCCTCCCACACCTCGTCCCAGCCGTACGGGGCGAGAGGGTGCGACGCGGAGGAGACCCCGGACGTCGACGAGGCGGAAGCGGAAGAGCAAGTGGAAGTGGAAGTGGACGAGGCATGCAGGAAAGACAAGGGGTGACCCTTCACAAGGGTGGCCCCGGCACCGCGCATACAGACGCGGGGAAGAGAGGAAGGTCAGCCGGTGGCCACGGGAGTGGAATTGACGCAGTTCTGGATGAGGGCAGCGCCCATCGAAGAAACAGCCATCAGTCACACCTCCCGGATCACACACCGCTGAACACGGCAGCCACCGGCCACCGCGAAGAACGATCACAGCCTAGACCGGCCGTCGCGCACCACGCCAAGCATTTTCCGCGCCGCGCATTTTCCGGGCCAGGCACGTTCCACGGCCGACATCACCCCGTGGAAGGGAAGGCCAGTTCGGTCCAGATGGTCTTCCCGGAACGGGTGTAGCGCGTGCCCCACCGCTGAACGAGCTGCGCGACGATGAACAGTCCACGGCCGCCTTCGTCGTCGTCCCCGCTGTGCCGCAGGTGCGGGGAGGTGTGGCCCGTGTCCGCGACCTCGCACAGGAGCGTGCGGTCGCGGATGAGGCGCAGGTGCAGCGGCCCGCCGGCGTACCTGACCGCGTTGGTGACCAGCTCGCTGACTACGAGCTCCGTCGCGAACGACAGCTCGTCCAGGCCCCATTGCCGAAGCTGTGCGGTGGCCAGCTCCCGGGCGCGGCCCGGCGCGACCGGTTCGGCGGGCAGCTCCCATTCGGCGACCTGCGAGGTGTCGAGTTCGCGGGTCCGGACGAGGAGCAGGGCCGTGTCGTCGGCTGTGGTGCCGCCCGGCAGGAGTCGCGCCACGGCGCGGTCGCACAGTTCTTCCAGCGACGCCTGCCGGTCGCCGAGTACGCGTGCCAGGGTGTCGAGTCCGTGATCGATGTCGCGGTCGCGGGCTTCGACCAGGCCGTCGGTGAAGAGGGCCAGCAGGCTGCCCACCGGCAGCTCGATCTCCATGGACTCGAACGGCAGGCCACCGAGCCCGAGGGGCGGGCCGGCCGGCAGGTCGGGGAAGGACACACGGCCGTCCGGGTGCACGACCGCCGGGGGCAGGTGCCCGGCCCGGGCCATGACGCACCGTCGCGAGACCGGGTCGTAGACCGCGTAGAGACAGGTCGCCCCGGTGGTCACGTCCTCGAAGGCGCCGTCGAGTGTTCCCAGCTCGCCCCACTGCTCCTCCGCCGACTGTCCCACCAGGTCGTCGAGCCGCGTCAGCAGCTCGTCGGGGGCCATGTCCATCTGGGCGAACGCGCGTACGGTCGTGCGCAGCCGTCCCATGGTGGCGGCTGCCTGCAGGCCGTGGCCGACCACGTCCCCGACCACGAGTCCGACCCGTGTTCCGGACAGCGGGATGACGTCGAACCAGTCGCCGCCGACGCCTGACAGGTCGTCCGCGGGCAGGTAGCGGTAGGCCAGATCGACCGCCGACTGGCGCGGTACGTGCTGCGGCAGCAGCTGGCGCTGGAGGGCGAGGGCCGCGGTGCGTTCACGGGTGAAGCGGCGGGCGTTGTCGATGGACACCGCCGTACGGGCGACCAGCTCGTCGGCCAGCGCGATCTCACCGTTGTCGAAGGTGGCCGCGTCGGCGCCACGGACGAAGGTGACGAGTCCCAGAACGCTGTTCCCCGCCCGCAGCGGCACGACCAGGGTGGTGTCGTCGAGTACGAGGCCGCCCGAGGAGAGGCTGCGGTCCTGCGGCGAGCCCGGCGGGTACGCGACCGGGAGAAGAGGCCGCCGGCACTGCTCCCGCGGCTCCCTGGGCCGCACAGGCTGCCCCGGCGGTCCGGGCTGCCCCGGCGGTCCGGGCTGCCCCGTCTCCGCCGGCTCCGGCGGGCCGCCCTCCCCGGGCTCGACGGCCTCCGCTGCCGCCCCGGCCGACCGGCAGGCGACCTGCACGAGAGCCATCGCAGCCGAGCCGCCGGTGGCCGGCACCTCGCCTTCCAGTACCGACCTCGCGAGGTCGACCGTAACGGTGTCGGCGAACTCCGGGACGGCCACCTCGGTGATCTTCTCGGCGGTGACCAGCACGTCGAGAGCGGTGCCGATGCCCCGGCCGGCCTCGACGAGCAGGGCCAGCCGCTGCTGGGCCCGGTAGCGGTCGGAGATGTCGAAAGCGTCCTCGCACACTCCGAGCACGTGCCCGTCGGCGTCCTGGAGCCGGTAGTAGGAGCAGGACCAGAGGTGGTCCGTTTCCGGGTCGCTGGGAGGCCGGCCCAGGAAGTGCAGGTCGAGGATGGGTTCGCCGATGTCGAGTACGAGGCGCATCACCGCGTCGAGCGTGTGCGGGTACCCCTGCGTGACGAACCTGCCCCCGGAGTACAGCTCATCGGCCCGCAGGCCGCTGAACTCGGCGAACGGCAGCCCTATCTCAAGTTCGTAGGCCGTGTTGCACCAGGTCAGGCGCAGGTCGGTGTCGTAGATGGCCAGGCCGACGGGCGACTGGGTGGCCAGCCCGTGCAACAGCGCCAGCCGGGCTTCCCACGCCCTCAGATCCTTCAGCTCCGTCACCACGAGGACGCGCTCGGCCGTACCGGGGCCCGGCAGCGCGGACACCGCGGCCGCGACGAACAGCTCTCGCCCGTCCCGGTGCCGGGCGACGCGGATCTCGCTTCCCCGCACCGGGCCGACCGGAGCGGCGGCGGAGTCCTCCGCCGGAGGAACGGGGAGGGCAGGGGCCGGCCGGGCCGGCAGGAACGTCCCCAGGGGCTGTCCGACGACGTCGTGCGGCCGGTAACCGAGGAGCTCCTCGGCGGCGGGGCTCCATCCGATGACCGTGTCCTGGGCGTCGACGACCACCGTGGCCGCCCTGGTGACGTCGAGGGGACCACGGAAGTCGGCGCTCTGCGCCGCGTTCCACGCACTCATGGCGCCACACCAGCCCGGTTCATCCCCTACAGAATCCGCTGTGGCCGGGACAGGCACAACCGCGGTGCGTCCGCCCGGCGGCCACCCGACGGCTCACGCGGCGGCTCACCCAACGGCTCACCCGAGGCGAAGTACGGCGTTGGCGGGGGCGCGCTCAGCCGGTACGGCCCACTATCAGCCACTGCGCGGGCAGCTCTATGCGGGTGCCGTCCGCCCGGAACTCCGTCTGGGCGAGAGTGGTACGGCCGTCCGCCAGGACAGTGAGCCCCGAGGCGCGCAGGAGATCCGGCACTTCGTGGTCCTCGGACTCCGCCGGTTTCAGTCCGTGCGCGAAGACCCGTGCCAGCTTGGGCGGCGGTCCGCCCGGCTCCCGCATGATGTCCCGCAGTACGGTCTTCGCTTCGGCGGTCAGCTCCGCCACGAAGGCACGCCCCCGCTCCCCCACCAGCTCCGCGACCGCCGCAGCGATCAGTGGACGGTCCGGCGGATCACTCTGGTGGATGACGGCCCGCAGGTAGACGTTGCTGTCACCGAGCCGCTTGTGCAGCTCCCGCACGGCCACCGTGTCGGTCGCGTTGAGCTGCCTGAACTCGACCGTGCCCGCGGTGTCCGCCCGTCGCGCGTGAGCTATCCCCGCGTGCGAGACGTCTATGCCCACCGCACGGGGGAAGTGGCGTGCCAGGTAGCGGGTCTGCGTACCGTTCCCGCATCCGAGGTCGACCACGGGCAGTGCCGCGTCGACGTACGGTGCCAACAGCTTCAGGTGAGGCGCGGCGGTCAGCGACGGATCGCTGTCCCAGATCGCTTCGCCGGGGGCGTCCGGGGTGTCGCCCCAGTAGCTTTCCCATGCGTGTATGTAACGGCCGGTCAGAGTCATCGGATGCCCCCGGTGCGGATGGACGGACGGACGAACGACGAACCGGAGGACACGGTGGTGTCGCCCGGCGCCGATGCCGTTCGCCGCCCGGTTCCTACCCCGGCAGCACCGTCCGGACCCCCTGATCGGACGTCATCCGCTTCCCGTCCCGGATGGCGCGCCCGGCGGCAGTTCCTGCTCGAACCAGACCACCTTCCCCGGCCCGAAGTGACTCGCTCCCCACCGGTGGGCAAGCCGGCTCACCAGCCGAAGACCGCGCCCGCATTCCTCCTCCGGCCCCGCCTCCCGCAGCACGGGCAGCGTGTGGTCCTCGTCCGACACCTCGCACAGCAGAGTGTCCGAGCGCACCAGACGCAGTTCCACGGGCCGCCCGCCCCCGTGCCGTACCGCGTTGGTGACGACCTCGCTCACCAGCAGCAGGGTGGTGTCGGCCAGCTCCGGCAGCCCCCAGCGCGCCAGTTGGCCGACCACCAGCCGCCGGGCCCGGCGTACGTCGGCCGCCGTGGGTTCCAGCCGCCAGGTCGTCATGTCCTCGGGCGGCATACCGTTCAGCCGGGCCATCAGCAGCGCGATGTCGTCCTTGCGCCCGCCGGACTCCGCGGTCGTCGACACCGCCAGCGCCCGGATGATCGTGTCGCATGCCTCGTCCATGGAGGCGGCCGGGTGCGCCGCCGATTCGCACAGCGCCGCCAGCCCGGTTCCGATGTCCTCACCGCGCACCTCGACCAGCCCGTCCGTGCACAGCACCAGCCGGTCGCCCGGTGACACCGGCACCCGTGCGGTCCCGAACGCCACACCTCCGAGGCCGATCAGCGCGCCGCCGGGCACGTCGATCAGCTCCGAGCGGCCGGTCTCGGCCCGTACGAGCACGGGAGGCAGATGCCCGGCGCTGGAGATCAGCAGCTCGCCGGCGACCGGGTCGTAGACGGCGTACAGGCAGGTGGCGAGATAGTGGTCGCCGAGCTGGTGTGCCAGGTCGTCGAGGTTGCGCAGCAGGCGCGCCGGTGGGATGTCCAGTGCGGCCATGGTGTGTACGGCGGTGCGCAGCTGGCCCATCATGGCCGCCGCGTTCAGCCCGTGCCCCATCACGTCCCCGACGACCAGCGCCGTACGGGAACCGGGGAGCCGGATGGTGTCGAACCAGTCGCCGCCGACGCGGCCGAGCGCGGTGCCCGGCAGGTAGCGGGTGGCGATGTCGCAGCCGGCCATACGGGGTGGGACCTGCGGGAGCATGCTCTCCTGCAGCGTCTCGGCCACCTGCTGCTGGTAGGTGTACATGCGGGCGTTGTCCAGGACGAGTCCGGCCCGGGCGGCGAGCTCGGCGCCGGTCCTGCGGTCCATGTCGGTGAACGGCTCGCGGCCCGGGCGGCGCATCAGCACCATGAAGCCGAGCACCACCGTGCGCGCCGTGAGCGGTACGACGAGCAGCGACCGGCCGCCGATCAGCGGGCGCAGGTCCCGCTTCTCGAACTGGGCGGCGATGCGCTCGCTCAGTTCGTTCCCGATGTGCGGGAGGAGCACGGGTTCCCCGGTCACCATGCACTGGAAGAACGGGGTCTTCTCGGGGAAGGTGATCTCCTCACCGACGGGGACGGTGTCGTCCCAGCGGCCCGGCTCGTCGTTGTGCTCCACCCAGACCCGGCGCCAGTCGGTGTTCACGTCCGGCGGGCCGTCCGGGAATCCCTCGCCGGCGAGGATCTGCACCCGCAGGTGGGTGCCCGCGAAGTCCGCGAAGCGGGGTACGGCGGCGCTCGTGACCTCACGGATCGTCCGGGCCAGGTCGAGCGAGCTGCCGATGCGGCCGCTCACCTCGTTGAGGAACTCCAGCCGCTCACGGACGGCGGCGTGTTCCAGGTCCTGTTCCAGGTCCTGGTCGAAGTCCTGGTCCTGGTCCTGGTCCTGGTCGAGGTCCGCACCCGGCATCGGCCCGCTGTCGGGGGCTGTCGTGCTGTCCGTGGGACCGCCGCCCGCCTCGGCCGTCCGTTTCCGGCGCTCACGGTACTTCGGCACCCCCCAGTCCGGCGTGACCGGGACGCGCTCGTACGTGCTCATCTCCAGTACGGGGTAGCCCAGTTCGAGCATCTGCGCCACGATCCGGCTCGCCGTGGCCGGCCCCATGTGCGGGAGGATGTCGGGCAGCCGGTCGGCGAGCCGGGCCGCCCCGGGGAATTCCGTGTGCAGCGCGAAACCGGGGGCGACCCGCTCGTGCGGGTCCCCGTCGTCGCCCAGCCGGGAGGCGTCGGCGGCCAGCACCAGCAGCCGCTCAGGACCCGGTACGGCCAACGGGTACGCCCACCACAGCACGTCCAGCGAACCGGAATCGGCATGTGGGTGCGGGTCGCCGCCCGGACGAGCACACTTGGCGCGCCCGGACGTGAGATGGCCCGCGAAATCACCGCCGGGCGGCCCGCAGGAGGCCGGGGCGAGGGCGTCGTATGCGTAAGGCCTGGTCAGGGCACCGGAGATGGGCAGCAGGTCGGCGGCGGGGGCGCCCACGGCGTCCTCCCTGCGGTGACCGAAGAGCCGCTGCGCACCGGAGCTCCAGTGGGAGACGAGTCCGTCGCCACCCACCACGACGACCGCGAGCGGAATCCGGCCGGACACGGCACGCTGCCGTGGAACCACAGCTTCCATGGGCTTGCGTTCCCTCCCAGCGGCAAGATCTTCAATAACATCATTACGGTACGGCGGGGTGGCGGCCGGCAGGTGGAGTCTGCGGGAAATGCCCCCATCGGGCACGGGAGCGGCCCCCGGCTTGCCCCGGCTCCTCCGCGGACCGCGCACCTCCCTATGATCGTTCGGACGGTGAGCCACGACGGCGGAGGTCCGAACAGCCATGGTGCAGCAGCGAGTTGTCATCGTCACCGGCGGGGGGACGGGTATCGGCGCCGCCACAGCCGGGCTCCTGCGCGAGGCCGGGCACCACGTGGTCGTCTCCGGACGCAGGCCCGAGCCGCTGCGACGTCTCGCGGAGGAGACCGGGGCCCTGGCGCACCCGTCCGACACCGCCGATCCGGACGCCGTACGTGGCCTCGTGGACGCGACGGTGAAGGCCTACGGGCGAGTGGACGGGCTGGTGCTCAACGCGGGCATCGGCCGCTCCGGAGCGGTGGGCGACCTGTCGGACGAGGACTGGGAGGCCGTCATGCGTACCAACCTGACCGGCCCCTTCCTGCTGCTGCGCGCCGCGCTCCCGCACCTGCTGGAGGCGCGCGGCGCGGTCGTCGCGGTCGCCTCGGTGTCCGCCCTGCGCAACGGCGTGGGCAACGCCGCGTACGCCACCTCCAAGGCGGCGCTGCTCCAGCTCTGCCGTTCCCTCGCCGTCGACTACGGACAGCGCGGGCTGCGCGCCAACACCGTGTGCCCCAGCTGGGTACGTACCGAGATGGCCGACCGGCGGATGGCCCGGTTCGCCGAGGAGGCGGGGCTGGCCGGGGAGGCGGGGGCGGCGGACGGCGGCGTCGAAGCGGCGTACGAGGAGGCGACCCGGCTGCTGCCGGGGCGGCGCCCCGGCGAACCGCGTGAAGTCGCCGAGGCGATCAGCTGGCTGCTCTCGCCCGCCGCGTCGTACGTCAACGGCGCGGTGCTCACCGTCGACGGCGGGGTGACGGCGCTCGACCCCGGAACGGCCGCGTTCGACTTCCGCATCACACCGCGCGAGCGCGGCTGAACACCGGCCGTCAGAGCCGGGGCGGTACGAGCGATGCCGTGTCCGGCAGGTACTGGGGATGGAAGGCGGCGAGCCCGGCGCCCGCGAGCCACCAGCCCCGGTAGACCAGGGCCCGGCACAGGCCCGCGTCGAGGCGGTCGAAGACGGTCGGCACGAGCGCCAGGTCCCGGCCGTCGAAACCGCGGTGTTCGCCGAACGCCTCGCGCCACCGGCGCAGCGGCGCCGAGCCGTCCGCCGGGAAGTCGGTGGAGAGCCCGGCCAGGACTCCGCGACGAGCACCGGGCGGGGGCGGTTCCCCCTGTCCGTCGGCACGTTGGCCGAGCTGGAAGCGCTCGACGATCGCCCGGGTCCGCAGGGCCGTGCTCTGCCGGTACAGCAGGGAGTTGGCCCGGGCGAGGTCGCGGATCACCGGGACACGGCCGTACGGGCCCGGCCTCAGGAGGCCTCCGGAGTTGAGGATGAACAGCAAGGCGTGGCGGTAGCGTTCGCTGTCGACGGCCTCCAGGCCGGTGTTGTCGTACGTTCCCCCGTCCAGCAGGACGGGCGCGTGCGTGGCGCACGGGAAGTGGGCGCCGTCCAGGACCACGGGCGGGAACGCGCCGGGAACGGCGGCGGAGGCGGCCACGGCGAGGCTCAGCTTCAGCCCCGTACCGGAGGTCGGGGCCAGTCCGGTCGTGTAGTCGCCGAAGACATCGCGTTCGAAGGCGAACCGGACGCCGGTGGTGAGGTTCGCCGCGTTGAGGATCCAGCGGACTTCCGGGTCGAGGTCCTTCAGTTCGATGCCGTCGAAGAACCATTCGTCCAGGCGCTTCGCCAGGAGTTCGGTACGGGTCATCGGGCCCAGCGTCCGCCACAGTCCCCGGACGAGCGACCGCTTGAGCGACCGGGACGAGACGCGTTCGATGACCGGTTCCACGACGAGTTCGTCGACGGCTCCGGCGGTGTAGCCCCGTTTCCTCAGGGCGGGCCAGGCGGTGGCGAGGCACGCGTTGGCGACCGATCCGCCGGAGACCGACGAGGCGTACCGCACGCTGGGCAGCAGCCCGGCATCGGCCAGCAGGCGTACGAAACCCAGTGCGGAGAGCGTGGCGCGGAAGCCGCCTCCGGAGAGGGTGAGCGCGACGGGGTCGGCCGCGCCGGGAGGTTCGGCCGGGCGGAGCGTGTCGCCGCACGGCCGCGCCTGCAGGCCCGTACCCACGGCGGGGGAGTCCACGAACCAGGTGTCCTCGGCAGGGGGCTTGGCCGCGTTCATCGCCGGTCACCGACCTCTATGACGAGCGCGGGGTCCGCGGACGGCCGTACGTCGACTTCGAAACTCCGCTCCGCCCCCAGGTCTGTGAGCGCGTCGGCCGCGAAGGCGATGTCGTTCGTCAGGTGGATGGCGTACTCGTCGTCCTCGTCCCGGGACTCGACGAGCCAGCGCAGGGTGTCTTCGTGCGGATGGTGGTGCTTGACGCCGTCGGCGGACACCACGTAGTGGTCGGCGTGCACGCTTTCGAAGAAGTCGCGTTCCACATTGCGTTCACTGCCGTGGTGCGGCAGTTTCAGCAGGTCGACGTGGAGCGGTTCCGAGTCGGTGAGCAGGCCGCCGGCCCGCAGCCCGGCGAGTATGCGGTCCCCCCGCGCGTCTCCGGTGAGCAGCGCGGTCCGGCCGTCGTGCCTCAGCAACAGGACGATGCTCGAAAGGTTCGGTACCGAGCGGTCCGTGTACGCCGCCGTGATCACATCGGGGTCTCGCCGCTTCTTCGCCTCCCGCCAGCGCTTCTCCAGCTTCTCCAGGGCCACGTCGTCGGGGGCGACGACGGTGACGTGGAGGTCGTCGAGTGTTGTTTCGG
Organism: Streptomyces sp. ISL-99; assembly: GCF_018614005.1. Lineage (NCBI taxonomy): Bacteria > Bacillati > Actinomycetota > Actinomycetes > Kitasatosporales > Streptomycetaceae > Streptomyces > Streptomyces sp. ISL-99. Next base: position 12,679 of record NZ_JAGGPC010000021.1, on the reverse strand, counting down.
CGCCCTCGGTCAGTGGCCCCCCGAACAGGGGGTTGCCGTCCAGGCCCAGTGCCGTCGCTTCGTCGCGGATGGCCCGCCCCTGACCGTAACTCGCTTTGACCGCACCGCTGTTGGTCAGGGCCTGGTCGACGAGCGGCTGGACGGACGCGCTCAGTCCGGGGGCCCGCCGGTCGACGAGTTCCTCCACCGAGTTGAACCAGAGTCTCGTCACGTCGAACGGATCGGCGAGCTCTTCGCGTCGTGCCCGGCGTATTTCGGCGAGCAGCCTGAGCAGTCCGGCGGCGTGGTCGTCGTCGACATGGGACAGGCAGACGACGTCGATCCTCGGGGCGCCGTCGCCGCCCGGCGCCAGGTGCGTCAACCGGTCGCGCAGCGAGTCCTCGTAGACCCCGCCGGGCCCGCCGTCCACGAGCATGACGCGCTGGTCCGGTGCTCCCCACCGTACGAGGAAGCAGTCTCCGTGCCGGGCGTCGAGGAAATCGAAGGTGAACATGACGGGCCTCCTGCTTCCTTTGGACGGACTTCCTTTAGACGGACTGCATCGCCCGCAGGACATCGACCAGTCCGTGTCCCTGGAAGTCCCGCTCCCTGGCGAGGTCCGTCGCCGTGGAGCACAGGACCTGCTTCACGCGCTCAGGACGCCCCAGCAGCTCCCGGTTGCGGGCCAGCAGCATGGCCGCGGCTCCGCTGACGTGCGCCGCCGCCTGGCTCGTCCCGTGCATCGCCGAGATGCCCGCTCCGGGGATGGGACCGTCGATGTCCTCCCCCGGCGCCAGGAGGTCGGGTTTGGGTCTGCCGTCGCCCGTGGGGCCGCGGCTGGAGAAGTAGCTGACGCCGTGCCGGTGCGGATTGCTGCGATGTGTCGAGCCGACGGTGATGACGGACTCCGCGTTGCCGGGGTCGGAGATGCTGATGCTGCGGTAGTCGGCGCCCAGGGTTCGCATCGCCCCGCTGAACCCGGCGTTCCCGGCGGCGGCGACGACCACGACTCCCGATCGCGCCAGGTGATCGCATTCGATGCATACGGGCGTCCAGCCGGTGGAGTGGGTCGCGACGTCATGCGGTACGGACAGGCTGATGTTGACCCCGGCGATGACGAACCGGCCGGCCTGCTCGTTGATGTGCCGCACGGCCTGAAGCGCCGTGACGATGGAGAACTCGTCCCCTTCGCCTTTGTCGTCGAGGACCCGGAAGTCGTACAGCCGGATCGTCGGGCAGATGCCGCGGAATCTGCGGTCGGGCCACGAGGCGCCCAGGATTCCGGCGATGTGGGTGCCGTGCGGGTCGCCGGGGGTGGTGTACGGCACGTCGGTCCGCGTCGCGCGGTTCTGGGGGGCGGGGAGCTCCATTTCGACGTACGGCAGGGCACGCGACCAGTCGATGAGACCGTTCTCCAGCGCGTCGGCGGAGAGGGTTCCGCGTACGCCGACGAAGTTGAAGGCGCGGATGACGCGTGACGCCAGTTGCTCCGCGGGGGTGCTGGCCGTGTCCCAGTCGTAGAACGCCGGGTGCCGGGCGTCGATGCCGCTGTCGACGATGGCCCAGCCGATCGAACCGCAGTCCACGGAGAAGACCTGCTCGGCGGCGTCGGCCTTGATCGTGGACCTGGACCGGACGACGGCGGGCGCGGCTTGGCGGTTCGTCGTCACGGATGTGATCGGGTGCCGCTTCCTGCGGTCGATGACGCCCCTGGACGGCGCGTCGGCCGGCCGCGTCAGGGGTGACTCCAGGGCAACGTCCTTCAGCATGCTGGTCATCGCACCGATCAGTGCCGGTTCGTCCAGTGCCGGTTCGTCCGCCGGGGTGCGGCGCAGGTCCGGTTGTGACGCGGCGATGACCGTGCGCAGCAGGCCGAGGAACCACATGAGGTGCCTGCTGCGTTCCTGGCGCCGTTCGATGTTGTCGTGAACGTCGCTGGTCGGCGGGCTTTTGTAGTGGCCGAGGAGCGCGGCCTCGACGCCTTCGGGTCCTACCTGTCCGGCGAGTTCCTTCGCGAGGCGGATGAGACTGAGCAGGTTGGTCATGGGAAGCACCGCTTGCACCACTTCGCCGAGCGTCAGGCGGGCCGCCACGAAACTGCCGGCCGCGACCGGCTGGCAGTCGGTCATGCCCAGCTCCCTGAAGTGCTGCAGCACCCGCTGTACGCCGTGCTCCTCGTTGATCGCGAGGATCAGGTCCTCGCGGTGTTCCGGCCCCGGCGGCGACGGCTGGGTGAGTGCCAGCCAGGCATCGAAGCGCACGGGGCAGTCGGTGGCCCACGGAATGGGAAACCGCCCTTCCCCGTAGAACGCCGTCTCAAGGTCGTCGCGGTCCATGAGTGCTCCCGGATCACCGCAGCCGGATCAGCGCGAAAAACGGCTGCTGGGAAGGGATGAAGGAAGGGACATCGGGCCCGAACCGGGGTCTCTCCCATTGTCCGTCCGGCGTAATGGCACCGCAATTCCTCGCCAGTTGGTCAGCGCACGCCCTCGGGGCGGAACTGAACGCTGATGCGCGGCCCCACGGCACGCGACGTCTTGGGGATGGCGTGTTCCCACGTGCGCTGACAACTGCCGCCCATGACGATGAGGTCGCCGTGCCCCAGTGGCTTGTGCACGGTGGCCGAGTCGCGCCGGCGCGGCCTCAGCGCCAGCTGCCGCGGCGCGCCCAGAGACAGGATCGCGACCATGGTGTCCTCGCTGCTGCCCCGGCCGATGGTGTCCCCGTGCCAGGCGACGCTGTCCCGTCCGTCGCGGTAGAGGCACAGCCCGGCCGTCACGAACGGCTCGCCGAGTTCGGCGGCGTAGTGCGCGTTCAGTGCGGCACGGGCCTCTTCGAGGCTCGGGTGCGGCAGGGGGTCGTCCGCGCCGAAGAACGACAGCAGGCGCGGCACCTCCACCACGCGCTCGTACATGACCCGCTGCTCGGCGCGCCATTCGACGTCGCGCGCCAGTACGTCGAAGAGCGCGTCGGCCCCGGTGACCCACTGCGGGAGTACGTCGATCCAGGCGCCGTGCCCGAGTTCCGTACGGCGCAGCCCGTCCAGCGGGCCCAGCGCGATGTCGTCCCCCTGGTCGAAGAGCGAGCCCTGGAGGTGTACGGCCATGCAGCCAGCGTACCCCCACTCAAACAAACGTACGAATTACCTAACGGCCGACCGTCCGCCCCTCGTCGGCGAGCGGCACGAAGAAGCGCGCCACCTGCCCGGACGATCTTTTCTGTACCGCGTGAAGCTCCGCTGTTGGCCCGGTTAAGAAAACCTCGATGGACCGGGCGGCGCCGGGGCGACAGATTGGTACGCGTTCAGGATCACCTCCCATCCCGGCTGGAGCCGAAGCCATGAAGGCACTTGTCAAGCAGTACGCCGAGCCCGGGCTGTGGCTGATGGATGTGCCGGAGCCGGAGACGGGCCCCGGTGATGTGCTGATCAAGGTGCTGCGTACCGGTATCTGCGGCACGGACCTGCACATCAGATCCTGGGACGGCTGGGCCCAGCAGGCCGTCTCCACGCCGCTCGTCCTCGGCCACGAGTTCGTGGGCGAGGTCGCGGCCGTCGGCGCCGACGTCGCGGACATCGCGGTCGGAGACCTGGTGAGCGGCGAGGGCCACCTGGTCTGCGGGAAGTGCCGCAACTGTCTCGCCGGACGCCGGCACCTGTGCCGCTCCACCGTCGGGCTCGGTGTCGGCCGTAACGGCGCCTTCGCCGAGTACGTCGCCCTGCCCGCCTCCAACGTGTGGGTGCACCGGGCGAAGGTGGACCTCGACGTGGCCGCGATCTTCGACCCGTTCGGCAACGCCGTGCACACCGCGCTCTCCTTCCCCCTGGTCGGCGAGGACGTGCTGATCACCGGCGCCGGCCCGATCGGCATCATGGCGGCGGCCGTCGCCCGGCACGCCGGTGCGCGCAACGTCGTGATCACCGACGTGAGCGAGTCACGCCTGGAGATCGCCCGCAAGGCCGGCGCGACGCTCGCCCTCAACGTCGCGCAGTCGGACATCGCCGACGCGCAACGGCAGTTGGGCCTCAAGGAGGGCTTCGACATCGGCCTGGAGATGTCGGGCCGGCCGGAGGCGATGCGCGACATGGTCGCGAACATGACGCACGGCGGGCGGATCGCCATGCTCGGGCTGCCGGCCGAGGAGTTCGCCGTCGACTGGTCGAAGATCGTCACGTCGATGATCACCGTGAAGGGGATCTACGGCCGTGAGATGTACGAGACGTGGTACGCCATGACGGTGCTGCTGGAGGGCGGTCTGGACCTGAGCCCGGTCATCACGGGCAGCTACGCCCACCAGGACTTCGACGCGGCCTTCGACGAGGCGGCGACCGCCCGCAGCGGCAAGATCATCCTCGACTGGACCAGCTGAGCCACGTACCGCTGCGCGGGGCCTGTTCCCCTACCCGCCCCTTCCCGAACTGGGGCAAGCCCCAGACCCCGGACGGGCTGGATTTCCCGGTGCGGGCTGGATCTGCCGCGCAGCGGCAACTCTCAGCCCCTCCGGCGTTTGAGAAGCGGGGTCCGGGGCGGAGCCCCGGCAGCGCTCCCGGCCCTACCAGCCCGTCCGGCGTTTGAGGACCGGGGTCTGGGGCGGAGCCCCAGTTCGGGAAGGGGCGGGTCGGGGAAAGCCCCGCGCAGCGGCAACCCACCCGGACCGCCACCAGCGCCCACACGCACGCACGCACCGCCCACCGCCCACCGCCCACCGCAAGGAGACGCTCACCCATGTACACCTCCGTCCGCGAAGACCTCCGCACCACCCTCGACGAAATCCGCACCGCCGGCCTCTACAAGCCCGAGCGCGTCATCGCCACCCCCCAGAACGCCTCCGTCTCCGTCCCCTCCGGCGACGTCCTCAACTTCTGCGCCAACAACTACCTCGGCCTCGCCGACCACCCCGAAGTCGTCGCCGCTGCCAAGGGCGCCCTCGACCGCTGGGGCTACGGCATGGCCTCGGTCCGCTTCATCTGCGGCACCCAGGAGATCCACAAGGAGCTGGAGCAGCGCCTCTCCGCCTTCCTCGGCCAGGAGGACACGATCCTCTACTCCTCCTGCTTCGACGCCAACGGCGGCGTCTTCGAGACCCTCCTCGGCCCCGAGGACGCGGTCATCTCCGACGCCCTCAACCACGCCTCGATCATCGACGGCATCCGCCTCTCCAAGGCCCGCCGCCACCGCTACGCCAACCGCGACCTCGCCGACCTCGAGCAGCAGCTCAAGGACACGCAGGACGCCCGCCGCCGCCTCATCGTCACCGACGGCGTCTTCTCGATGGACGGTTACGTCGCCCCGCTCGCCGAGATCTGCGACCTCGCGGACCGCTACGACGCCATGGTCATGGTCGACGACTCGCACGCCGTCGGCTTCGTCGGCCCCGAGGGCCGCGGCACCCCCGAACTCCACGGCGTGATGGACCGCGTCGACATCATCACCGGCACCCTCGGCAAGGCACTCGGCGGCGCGTCCGGCGGTTACGTCGCCGCTCGCGCCGAGATCGTCGAGCTGCTGCGCCAGCGTTCACGCCCGTACCTCTTCTCGAACTCCCTCGCCCCGGTGATCGCCGCCGCGTCGATCAAGGTCCTCGACCTCCTGGAGTCGGCGGACGAGCTGCGGGAGCGCCTCACCGCGAACACCAAGCTCTTCCGTACGAAGATGACCGAGGCCGGCTTCGAGATCCTCCCCGGCGACCACGCCATCGCCCCCGTCATGATCGGCGACGCGGCGGAGGCGGGCCGCATGGCCGAACTCCTCCTGGAGCGCGGCGTGTACGTGATCGGCTTCTCGTACCCCGTCGTCCCCATGGGCGCGGCCCGCATCCGGGTCCAGCTCTCGGCCGCGCACTCCACCGCCGACGTGGAGCGGGCCGTGGCCGCCTTCGTCGACGCACGGGCGACAATGGCTGGGTGATCGACCCCAGACGACTGCGCATACTGCGGGCCGTGGCGGACCACCGGACAGTGACCGCCGCGGCGGCTGCGCTGTATCTGACGCCCTCCGCCGTGTCCCAGCAGCTCGCCGCGCTGGAGCAGGAGACCGGCCACACCCTGCTGACCCGCAGCGGCCGGGGCGTACGCCTGACAGCGGCCGGCGACATCCTGCTGGCCCACGCCAACGCCGTACTGGCACAGCTGGAGCGGGCCGAGGCGGAGCTGGCGGCGTACGCGGGCGGGGCGGCCGGTGAGGTGCGGGTGGTGGCTTTCGCGACGGGCATCGCGGAAGTCCTGGCCCCGGCCATCGCCCGTCTCGCGGACGGCCACCCGGACATCCGCGTCCGCGTCCGGGATGCCGAGGGCGACGAGAGCCTGCCGCTGGTGCTGGACGGGGAGGCGGACGTCGCCCTGGCGGTGGAGTACCGGGGCGCGCCGCGCGAGGACGACCGGCGCCTCGCGCGCGTACCGCTCTACGCGGAGCCGTTCGACGCCGTACTGCACGCGTCGCATCCGCTCGGCCAGAGTCCCACGGTCTCTCTCGCGGAACTGGCCGACAGCGACTGGATCGGCCCGTACCCCGGCAATCCGTGCCACGACGTGATGCTGCTGGCCTGCGAACTCGCCGGCTTCGAGCCGCGGCTGGTGCACTCGTCGGACGACTTCCGCGCGGTGGTGGCGCTGGCGGGTGCGGGGGCGGGGGTGGCGCTGGTACCGCGTTCGGCGCTGCGCGGGATGGAGCTCAAGGACACGGTGGTACGCCCGGTAGCGGGCCCGGCGGCGACCCGCCGGGTGTTCGCCGCGGTGCGGCGGGGAGCGGAGCGTCATCCCCTGATCAGCCCGGTACTGGGCGCACTGGCAGAGGCAGCGACCGGCCTCACGACCGACTGACGCCGTCGGCGGCTCGGCGCCGCCCCGGCCCACAGTCGCCGGGCGGGCCGGTTTGCGCAGCGGACGGAAGCAGCACACGCAGCCGGACGTGCCGACGCGGGGGGGCGCAGCACATGCCAGAAATGCCGCACACGGCAGACCCAACACACCCACCCCGCCCGCCACACGCCCAGCCCGCCCTCCAGCACACTCCGACCTCGCCCCGCCATACGCCCCGCCCGCCCTCCGGCCTCGCCCCGCCACACGTCCCGCCCGCCCCCGGCCCGCCCTCCGGCACACCCCACCCCCTCCCCCGCCGCGCACCCAGCCCGTCCGGCGTTTGAGGACATGCCCGGTGGGGCGCCGGGGCTGGGGGGCCTGCCCCGCGCGGCGGAGCCGCCCATGTCACGGACGGGAAGGGGACGGGACGGGACGGGACGGGAGGGGGAGCGCCGCAGGCATTCCGCCCCTGCGTCGGTCGTGTCCGCAAAGTCTCTCCTGGCTAGCGACGCCCGGCACGCACTCCCTCGTAACCCGTCGGGCACGGCAGGTGCCCCCCGTGCTGCGTGGCCGGGTCCCAAGTGAGGGCATCCGGCGGCGCCCTGCGATCGCACGCACCAGACGCCGCGGGCCCCGCCCTCCGGGCGGACGGCGATACCTTGCGGGCACTCCCTAGCCGGTCACCGCCGGCGGCTGTTGGGCCGTCAGGCCGGGTGCCTCATCCACACGCGGCAGCTGCGGCTCGGGCTGCGGCACGGGCTGCGGCGGCGCCTGCCCCTCGGTCTGCCCCTCCGCCTGCCCCACCTGCGGCGGACCCTGCTGCTGCGCCGCCCGCTCCAGGAACCGCAGCAGCTCCACGGGGAACGGCAGTACCAGCGTCGAATTCTTCTCGGCCGCCACAGCCACCACCGTCTGGAGGAGCCGCAGCTGGAGCGCCGCCGGCTGGTCGGACATCACCCCGGCCGCCTCCGCCAGCTTCTTCGACGCCTGAAGCTCCGCGTCCGCGTTGATGACCCGCGCCCGCCGTTCCCGGTCTGCCTCGGCCTGCCGGGCCATGGACCGCTTCATCGTCTCCGGCAGCGACACGTCCTTGATCTCGACCCGGTCGATCGATACGCCCCACCCCACAGCGGGGCTGTCGAGCATCAGCTCAAGTCCTTGGTTGAGCTTCTCCCGGTTGGACAGCAGATCGTCGAGATCGCTCTTGCCGATGATCGACCGCAGTGAAGTCTGCGCCATCTGCGAGACCGCGAACCGGTAGTCCTCCACCCTCACGACGGCGTCGGCGGCGTCCATCACCTTGAAATAGATCACCGCGTCGACCCGGACCGTGACGTTGTCGCGGGTGATGCCGTCCTGCGCCGGCACCGGCATCGTCACGATCTGCATGTTCACTTTCCGCATCCGGTCCACCACAGGAACGATCATGGTGAAACCGGGGCCCCGGATGTCCTTGCGGAGCCGCCCGAGGCGGAAGACCACGCCTCGCTCGTACTGCCGCACGACCCTCGCCGCCGCCGCGACGTACACCACGGCGGCCGCTCCCGTGGCCGCACCGGCTGCCAGAAGCTCGTCGAGCATCACGACCCCCATGGGTCCGAACGCATCTTATTTTTCACGATACGCCCGGAATTCCACCCCGGTCGATACGCGGCCCAGGCGCACCAATTGAACATGGAATCCATTTGCATGTAGCGTTCGGTGACCTCGCACCTTCGTCCACTCCCACAGGAGGACCCCATGGCCGTACCCAAGCGGAAGATGTCCCGCAGCAACACCCGCCACCGGCGCGCGCAGTGGAAGGCCACCACGCCGCAGCTCGTCCCCGTCACCGTCGACGGCTCGGTGTACCGCGTGCCGCAGCGGCTGGCCAAGGCGTACGAGCGCGGGCTCCTGCGCCCGGAGGGCTGACCGGCATGACCGGTACGACCGGTACGACCGGGGCGACCGGGGCGACCGGGGCGACCGTCACCGCCTTCCACCGGCTGCCCGTGACCGTGCTCTCCGGGTTCCTCGGGGCGGGCAAGACGACCCTGCTCAATCACATCCTGGGCAACCGGGACGGCCTGCGCGTCGCCGTGATCGTCAACGACATGAGCGAGGTCAACATCGACGCCGCGCTCGTGCGGGGCGGCACGGCGGCGCTCTCGCGCACCGAGGAGCGCCTGGTCGAGATGACCAACGGGTGCATCTGCTGCACCCTGCGCGACGACCTGCTCGAAGAGGTCGACCGGCTGGCGAGGGAGGGCCGCTTCGACTATCTCCTCATCGAGTCGAGCGGCATTTCCGAACCCATGCCGGTGGCGGCCACGTTCGCGTTCCCCCGCGACGACGGGGCGACGCTCGGCGACCTGGCCCGGCTCGACACCATGGTCACCGTCGTGGACGCCGCGGGCTTCCTGCCCGAGCTGAACGGCGGCGACGGACTCGCCGAGCGCGGGCTCGACCAGTACGAGGACGACGACCGCACCGTCAGTGACCTTCTGATGGACCAGATCGAGTTCGCCGACGTCGTCGTGCTCAACAAGCTCGACCTCGTCGATCCGGAGACGGCGCACCGCCTGCGGGCGGCGCTGTCCCGCCTCAACCCGGCGGCCAGGATCGTGGCCGCCACGCATGGCCGCGTCTCCCCCACCGACGTACTGGGCACCGGACTCTTCGACCTGGAGCGCGCCCAGGAGGCGCCGGGGTGGGTGCGGGAGCTGAACGGCGACCATGTGCCGGAGACCGAGGAGTACGGCATCTCCAGCACGGTCTTCCGCGCGGACCGCCCCTTCCATCCGGGGCGTCTGTGGGACTTCGTCACCCGCGGGCTCGACAGTGGAGCGTACGGGCAGGTCCTGCGCTCCAAGGGCTTCTTCTGGCTGGCCACCCGGCCCCGCGTCACCGGCCTGTGGTCCCAGGCGGGCGCCGTGGCCCGCTTCGAGCCCTCGGGGGCGCGCGACGCGGACACCGAGCAGGGGCAGGAGCTCGTCTTCATCGGTACGGGGCTGCGGGACGGGGCCCTGCACGCCGCGCTCACGGCGTGCCTGGTCACGGCCGGCGAAGAGGCCCCGGTGGACGACCCGTTCCCCGCCTGGGACACGTACGGCATCGACGACGTGTGCGAGCACGAGCCGTCGGAGGGGCTGCGGCCTCTTACAGCGGCGCTGCCGGGAGCGTGACCTCGAAGCGGCAGCCGCCCTTCACGTTGCGTACGTCGGCACGCCCCGCGTGGGCCTCGACGATGCCGCGGACGATGGCGAGCCCGAGGCCGGCGCCCCCCGGTGGCGTACGGGCCTCGGTGCCGCGCCAGCCGGTGTCGAAGACGCGCGGGAGGTCGTCGGCCGGAATGCCGCCGCAGCCGTCCGTGACGGACAGGACCACGCGGTCCTCGCGCAGTTCGGCGCCGACGGCCACTGTGCCGTCGGCGGGGGTACGGCGGATCGCGTTGACGAGGAGATTGGCGAGGACGCGGGTCATCTCGCGTGCGTCCACCTCCAGCGGGAGGGCTTCCGCCGTGTCACCGACGAGGCGTACGCCCTGCTCACGGGCGAGCGGGTCGGCGCCCGCGAGCGCCTCGCCGATGAGGTCGTGGGCGGAGATGCGTACCGGCGTCAGGGCGAGCGCGCCCGCGTGGATGCGGGAGAGCTCGAAGAGGTCACCGACCATGGAGTTGAGCCGGTCGACCTCGGTGCGCATCTGCCGGTGGTAGCGGGCCGGGTCGGCGACGACGCCGTCCTCCAGCGCCTCCGACATGGCGCGCAGCCCGGCGAGCGGGGTGCGCAGGTCGTGGGAGATCCAGGCGACGAGTTCGCGGCGGGAGGTCTCCAGGGCGCGCTCGCGTTCCCGGGAGGCGGCCAGTTTCGCGCTGGTGGCCGCCAGTTCGCGGCCCAGCGCGTCGAGTTCGGCGGTGGACGAGCCGGTGGGGGCTGCGAAGGAGCCGCCGTCACCGAAGGTACGGGCCGCCAGCGTCAGCGCGTTGCTGCGGGCGACGACCCAGCGGCCCAGGATCAGCGCGGTCGCCAGGGAGACCAGGGCGGCCATCGCCACGACCATGGTCACCACCGTCAGGTCGTGCGGTGACAGGAACATCGCCTTGCACACGGCGAGAGTGCCGGCGAACATCGCGGTGACCGTGACGGCGGCGACGACCGTCAGCGAGACGGCGACCGAGCGCCTGCGCAGGAGACGCAGCACCACGGCGCCGAGCAGGCCGGCGGCGGCCGCCCCGAAAAAGGCGATGAGGGCGATGAGCGGCAGGTCACGCACTGGCGACACCCCGTTCTTCGCCGGTACGACCGTGGACGGCGGCGGGGCGTTCACCAAAGCCGGGGCCGTTGGCCGCAGCGGGGCGGCCCTCAGCGGCGGGGTCGTCGGCGCCGGAGCGCCCCTCCACGCCGGGGTCGTCGGCGGCGGGGCGGTCGTCGAAGCGGTAGCCGACGCCCCAGACCGTCTGGATGAGGCGGGGCCGGGCCGGGTCGTCCTCGATCTTGCCGCGCAGCCGCCGCACATGGACCGTGACGGTGGACAGGTCCCCGAACTCCCAGCCCCAGACGTCGTGCATCAGCTGCTCACGGCCGATGGCCTCACCCCGGTGGCTCATGAGGTGCGCGAGGAGGTCGAACTCCCGCAGGGTGAGGGCGAGTTCGCGGCCCCCCTTGGTGGCACGGCGGCCCGCGGGGTCGAGGACGATCCCGGCGGCCCGCACCTGCGGGCCCAGGTGCCGGTGCTGGGCGATGGCCCTGCGGAGTACGGATTCGACGCGCAGCACCAGCTCGCGCGGGCTGAACGGCTTGGTCACGTAGTCGTCGGCCCCGACCTCCAGGCCCAGGATCCGGTCGTCCTCGTCACCGCGCGCCGTCAGCATGATGACCGGGACGGGACGGTCCGCGCGCAGTTCGCGGCACACCTCAAGGCCGTCCATGCCGGGCAGCATGAGGTCCAGGACCACGAGATCGGGCCGGTGGTCCCGCGCCTGCCGCAGCGCGGTGGGGCCGTCGGCGGCCTGTGTCACGGTGAAACCCGCACGTTCCAGGTAGCCGGTGACGACCTCGGCGACGGTCGGATCGTCGTCGACGACCAGGATGTTCTGCATGGGCCAAGTCTCGCCGACGTACGGGCGGCGACGGCCGTTCGGGCCCTTACGAAGCGATGACGGCCGGACGTCCGCCGGTGCTCGCCGGTTGTCCGATTCCTTCAAGAGCGGGACCCGGCACCCCGCCTACGTTGAACGCATGACTCCACGACTTGACGCCATCGGAATCGTGGCCGCCGACATGGCCGCCTCGCTCGCCTTCTACCGGCTCCTCGGCCTGGACATCCCCGCCGACGCCGACACCGCCCCGCACGCCGAGGCGACGCTGCCCAGTGGCCTGCGCGTCCTGTGGGACACGGAGGAGACCATCCGCTCGTTCGACCCGCAGTGGAGCAGGCCCGAGGCCGGCGGCGACCGGGTCGGCCTCGCCTTCCGCTGCGACAGTCCGGCCGAGGTCGACGCGGTGTACGACGCGCTGATCGCCGCCGGGCACCGTGGGCACCTCAAGCCCTGGGACGCCTTCTGGGGACAGCGTTACGCGGTGGTGCTGGACCCCGACGGCTGCGGTGTCTCCCTGTTCGCCGACGCCACGTAGGCACCCAGCGTCGTGCCGGCCAGAGCGCGCATCTCGCGCGAGAGGTGCGCCTGGTCGGCGCAGCCGGCGGCGAGGGCGGCCTCGGCGTACGGCAGGCCGCCGCGTACGAGCGCGAGCGCGCGCTGGAGCCGCAGGATCCTGGCCAGCGTCTTGGGGCCGTACCCGAAGGCGGCGAGTGAACGGCGGTGCAGTTGCCGGGCGCCGAGACCGACGGCGTCGGCGGTCGCCGCGACGGTGCGGCCGGCGGCCAGTTGGCGGGCGACGGCGCGCAGCGCCGGGTCGGGCGGGGGCG
>NZ_JAGGPC010000020.1:0-93926 GCF_018614005.1 Streptomyces sp. ISL-99 | reverse complement strand
TGCGCCAGGCCTCGCCGGCGAGACGGCCGTCGATGGAGTAGACGGGCGCGCCGGCGATGATCAGCGGCGACCAGGCGGCGAGGTAGATGATGTCCGGCGCGTCGTACGCCGGTACGGTCTTCCAGCTCACCGTCATGAGCAGCGCGGCGGACAGCAGCGTCCCGAAGCAGGCGGCGACCCGCTGCCACAGCCCCAGCACCGTCAGCACGCCGACGACGACCTGGAGGAACGCCACGGTCAGGCCGGCGCCCACCGGGTGGCTCAGCGCGAAGTCGCGCAGCGGCTCGGCGACGGTCCACGGGTGCAGCGACGTGAGCCACTTGACCATCGAGCCACGCTCGCCGCCGTCGAAGTAGACGGGGTCGCAGAGCTTGCCCATGCCGGCGTAGATGGAGATGAAGCCGAGGAACACCCGCAGCGGCAGCAGCACCACGCCGAGGTTCATGCGCCGCCCGGGGTAGTACGCGTGCCGGACCGCGTCGGCGCCGTTACGGCGGATGCGCTCGCCTTCCGCGCCGTACTCGTCGCCGTCTTCGAACTCGTCGTCGTCGAACTCCCTCCCGGCGTAGGCGTCTTCGCCGTTCCGGTCGGGGACGTCGTACGCGCCGACGGCCTGCCTCGTCCGGGGCAGCATCGGCGCCCGGGGCGGCTCGGAGGCGCGCGGCCCGATGACGGTGGGGATCGCCGCGGTGTCCTCCGCGTTCTCGTCCGCGGGGAGCCGGGGGATGACCTGCGTGGCGCCGCTGTCGTGGCGCTCGCCGGCGGAGGAGTTCCGTACGGCCTGGAGCAGCCCCGTCGCGCCGGGGTCTCCCGGCTCGGACTTCCCGCTCCAGACGACGGGCGCCCGCCGCCGGCCCGCGGCCGCGCCGGCCATCGCCGGAATGCGTGCCGCGTCCCCCGGCCCACTGCTCACACCGCCCGCCCCCGCGTACGGCGGGGCGGGACGCCGGCTCGGGGTTGGGGCGAACTGCACGCGGAAGCTGGCGTGGTTGACGATGACCTGCGCTGGATCGCAGGGCACCTTGACCATGCTCAGGGCGGGCTGATCGTCGAACCCGGGTGTTCTGGTGTCCACACTCATCTAACCGAGGGATGTGTGGTTAGGACACTGCCTTGACGCCTCCGATCTGTCCGAGACCCGTCAAGACCCCCTTACTGGGACATAACCGACTTCTCCCTCGGGCCCCCGGTCAGCGCCTGCGCTGCGCCGCCTCCCAGAGCACGATGCCCGCCGCGACACCGGCGTTCAGCGACTCGGCGCCGCCCGGCATCGGGATGCGCACGAGGTAGTCGCACGTTTCGCCGACGAGGCGGCCGAGACCCTTGCCCTCGCTGCCGATGACGATGACGACCGGGCCGCCGAGCTGCTCCAGGTCCTGGACCGTGTGCTCGCCGTCGGCCGCCAGGCCCACGACCGTGATCCCGGCCTTCTGGTAGCCCTCCAGGGCGCGCGTCAGGTTGGTGACGCGGGAGACCGGCGTACGGGCCGCCGTACCGGCGGACGACTTCCAGGCACCGGCCGTCATGCCCGCCGCACGGCGCTCCGGCACGACCACGCCGTGGCCTCCGAACGCGGAGACGGAGCGGACGATCGCGCCGAGGTTGCGCGGGTCGGTCACGCCGTCGAGGGCGACGATCAGCGGGTCCTCGTGCTTGTCGTACGCCGCCGCCGTGAGGTCGTCCGGGTGCGCGTACTCGTACGGCGGGACCTGGAGGACGAGGCCCTGGTGGTTCAGGCCGTTCGTCATCCGGTCGAGCTCGGGACGCGGGGCCTCCATCAGGTTGATGTTGCCGCGCTCGCCCGCGAGCTGGAGCGCCTCGCGCACCCGCTCGTCGTTGTCGATGTACTGCTGGACGTACAGCGTGGTCGCCGGGACGCCGTCGCGCAGTGCCTCGAAGACCGGGTTACGGCCGACGACCATCTCGGACGTGCCCTTGGCGCCGCCGCGCCGGGGCGCGGGGCGGCGGACCGCGGCCTGCTTGGCCTTGGCGGTGGCGATGCGGTTCTTCTTGTGCTTCTTGCGCGCCTCGGCGGGCGGCGTCGGGCCCCTGCCCTCGAGGCCCTTGCGCCGCTGGCCACCGCTGCCGACCGTAGCGCCCTTCTTGTTGGACGTGCGGCGGTTCCTGCGCTGGCTGTTCCCGGCCATGACCTGTTACCTGTTCCGTTGCTTCAGACGTGCGTACGTATAAGTGAAAGTGTGCCCCGCTCGGCGTCGCCGGGCGCGCCGGTCAGCGCGAACCGAGGGTCCATCGCGGGCCCGACGGGCTGTCCTCGATGACGAGACCGGCCTGCTGGAGCTGGTCCCGGATGGCGTCGGCCGCGGCCCAGTCCTTGCGGTCACGGGCCGACTGGCGCTGGTCGAGTACGAGGCGTACGAGCGTGTCGACGACCCCGTGCAGGTCTTCGCCGCGCTCGGTGCCGCCGCCCGACCACTGCTCGTCGAGCGGGTCGAGGCCGAGGACGCCGAGCATCGCCCGTACCTCCGCCAGCCGGGCGACGGCCTCGTCCTTGTCGTCGGCGGCCAGCGCGGAATTGCCCTGTCGCACGGTGGTGTGGACGATCGCGAGCGCCTGCGGGACGCCGAGGTCGTCGTCCATCGCCTCGGCGAACGCCGGCGGGACCTCGGTGGCGGGCTCGACGACGCCGCCCGCCTTCTCCATCACGCGCTGGACGAAGCCCTCGATGCGCGCGAAGGCGGACTCCGCCTCGCGCAGGGCTTCCTCGCTGTACTCGATGGTGGAGCGGTAGTGCGGCGTACCGAGGTAGTAGCGCAGCACGATGGGGCGCCACGCCTTGACCATCTCGCTGACGAGCACCGAGTTGCCGAGGGACTTCGACATCTTCTCGCCGGCCATGGTGACCCAGTGGTTGTGCACCCAGTACGTGGCGAAGTCGTCGCCGAAGGCCTTGGCCTGGGCGATCTCGTTCTCGTGGTGCGGGAAGATCAGGTCGATTCCGCCACCGTGGATGTCGAATGCCTTGCCCAGGTACTTGTGGGCCATCGCGGAGCACTCCAGGTGCCAGCCGGGGCGCCCGCGTCCCCACGGGGTCTCCCAGCTCGGCTCGCCGGGCTTCGCGGCCTTCCACATGGCGAAGTCGCGCGGGTCGCGCTTGCCGGTCTCGCCCTCGCCGGACGGCTGGAGGAGGTTGTCCAGGTCCTGGTTGGACAGCTCCAGGTAGCCGGGGTACGACCGCACGTCGAAGTAGACGTTCCCGTCGGCCTCGTACGCGTGCCCGCGCTCGATGAGGCCGCGCATCATCTCGACCATCTCGGTGACGTGGCCGGTGGCGCGGGGCTCGTAGGTGGGCGGGAGGCAGCCGAGGGCGGCGTAGCCGTCGTTGAAGGCGCGCTCGTTCTCGTAGCCGATCGACCACCAGGGGCGGCCCTGGTCCGCCGACTTCTTGATGATCTTGTCGTCGATGTCCGTGACGTTGCGGATGAACGTGACGTCGTAGCCGCGGTAGGTGAACCAGCGGCGCATGATGTCGAAGTTGAGGCCCGACCTGATGTGGCCGATGTGCGGGGCGGCCTGCACGGTAGCGCCACAGAGGTAGATCGAGACGCAGCCCGGAGTGAGCGGGGAGAAGTCGCGAGTCTGCCGGGCGCTGGTGTCGTACAGCCGAATAGTCACCACACCAGGGTAGTGGGCGGACGACAGTGCCTAGCGACCCTTTCCTGTACTCCCGTCCGGGGCGCTGCCCCAGACCCCGCTCCTCAGACGCCGGAGGGCGTCCGGGGGTCTGGGGGCTTGCCCCCAGTCGGGAAGGGGCGGGGTGGGGAAACGCGCCGCAGGCACGCCCGCTCAGGCCGCCGTGCGAACGACCAGCGCCGTCGCGATCGCCGCAAGCCCCTCACCGCGGCCCGTGAAGCCGAGGCCGTCGGACGTCGCGGCCGACAGCGAAACCGGCGCGCCGACCGCGGCGGAGAGCACCTTCTGCGCTTCCTCCCGCCGCTTGCCGATCTTCGGCCGTACGCCGACGACCTGGACGGCGACGTTCCCGATCCCGAAGCCTTCGGACCGTACGATCCGCGCCGCTTCCGTCAGCAGGGTGATGCCCGACGCACCGGACCACTCGGGACGCCCTGTGCCGAAGTGCGCCCCGAGGTCACCGAGACCGGCGGCGGAGAAGAGCGCGTTGCAGGCGGCGTGCGCCACCACGTCGGCGTCCGAGTGGCCGGCGAGGCCGGGCCCCTCGCCCTCCCAGAGCAGGCCGCCGCACCACAGCTCGCGGCCTTCCTCGAAGGCGTGGATGTCCGTGCCGATGCCGACCTGCGGCAGCGGGGGAACGGGACCGGGAACAACCGGGGGAACCTCAGAAGCCATCGTGTGCCCTCCTGCGGGCGAGTACCGCCTCGGCCAGGACGAGGTCCAGCGGCCGGGTCACCTTGAACGCCTCTTCGTGGCCGGGTACGACCACGACCTGCACGCCGAGCCGCTCGACCATGCCGGCGCAGTCCGTCGCGCCTTCCCCGCTCGCCGCGATCGTCTCGTGCGCGCGCACGAGCGTGGCGCGGTCGAAGCCCTGCGGAGTCTGTACGGCGCGCAGCCTGGCCCGCTCGGGCGTGGCGACGACCGGCTCGGGCGCGCCCTTCTCCCCGGGCTCGACCTCCTTGACGGTGTCGGCGAGCGGCATCGCGGGCACCACGGCCGGCGCTCCGTCCCGTACGGCCTCGATGACCGAGTCGACGGTGTCGACGGGCACGAGCGGGCGGGCGGCGTCGTGCACGAGGACGGCGGTGATGTCGGCGGGCAGCGCGGCGAGTCCGAGCCGCACCGACTCCTGGCGGGTCTCACCGCCCGGTACGACGACGAAGTCCGTCCGCTCGGGCAGCGCGTGTTCGGCGAGGAGGTTCTTCACCTCTACGGCGCTGTCCTTCGGGGCCACCACCACGACGAGGGAGACGGCCCTGGAGTTGGCCATGGCCCGTACCGCGTGGATCAGCATGGGGGTGCCGCTCAGCGCGCGAAGCGCCTTGGGCGCGCCGGGGCCCAGCCGCACCCCGCGGCCGGCCGCGGGGATCACGGCGGCGGTGCGCGGAGTGGACGGGGGACGGGATTCGTCTGTCATCTGTAGCTCCGGGGCCGACAAGCTGCCGACAAGCTTCGGGAACGGGTTCGGGTCCGCCAGGTTTGTGTCCGCGGCGTTCGTGGGTATGGCCACAGCGTGCCGGGCGCGATGCCTTGACCGGCCCCTTCCGTGACGACTGGTCGAGCCAGCTGCCCGGGCCCGGCACACCAGCACCGAAGCACCAAGGGATCAAGGCATCGGGGGCGGGCGAAGATCAGCGGGCTGATCAGTGGGGCCGGGGACCGGGCGCGCACAGTGAACGCCGCGCGCAGTGAACGCAACATGCCGCAGCGCCCGCAACAAGGGCTGGAGACCTTGCCGGCGGGCACCGCGGCATCATTACTGGGTATCAGGGAAGGAGTCCCTGGGACCCGGAGTCAGGACGCGAGGACCTCGTCGAGCAGAGCCTCGGCCTTGTCTTCATTGGTGTTCTCCGCGAGTGCGAGCTCGCTCACCAGGATCTGGCGCGCCTTGGCGAGCATGCGCTTCTCACCTGCGGAGAGACCGCGCTCACGCTCACGGCGCCACAGGTCGCGCACTACCTCGGCGACCTTGATGACATCACCGGAGGCGAGCTTCTCGAGATTTGCCTTGTAGCGCCGGGACCAGTTCGTCGGCTCTTCGGCATACGGTGCGCGGAGCACCTCGAAGACCCGGTCGAGCCCTTCCTGACCGACTACATCGCGTACACCGACGAACTCCGCATTGTCCGCAGGCACACGAACAGTCAAGTCACCCTGGGCGACCTTGAGCACCAAGTAGGTCTTGTCCACGCCTTTGATCTGGCGAGTTTCGATAGCCTCGATCAGCGCGGCCCCGTGATGGGGATAGACCACGGTGTCGCCAACCTTGAACGTCATGTGACAGGTACCCCTTCCGTGGCTATCCAGAGTAACACGGATACGGCTTCTTCTGAATGGCGTTTCCGCAGGTCAGGGCATATCTCGGGGCTTGACAACAGCAACAGGAACGTGCTGCGCAGGTCTTCCGGAAGCGGGTATTCGCAGGTCGGAGCGGCTGTGCGGGCGGAGAGAAACGCGTACGTTACACACATCACGGAGCCCCCCGAAGAGGCCGAACGTCCCGTTTTGCCGGGTTCCAAGCGGTGAACTTGACGTACTCCGTTCGGCGACCGGTCACCCGTTCGGCCGGAATCGAGAATTGATCACGACGACGGTGATCAATTCCCCCGGCCCCCCATACATTCCTTACGGATAATCCGCATGTGGGACGCACGTACGCCGCCCTGCGGATATGTGAACGCCGTACGAAACAAGCCGCCGCGTCACCGGTGGCCGGTATGGGCGGGCGGGGAGGGGCGGGTCGGGTGCGAGGGCCGGACGGCCGCTCGGTAACCTAAGCGCGCTGACACACCCTTAGGGCGGCTTTACGCCGCTCGAACCCGTCTAACAGGAGATGCCTCCGCCGTGAGCCGCAGCCTTCGACGCGGTGCCCTCGCCGCCACCGCCATCGTGTTCTCGATCGCTTCGCTTGCCGCCTGTGGGGCGGGCAACGACGCGCAGACACTGCAAGTCAGGCCGGACAACGCCGCGGCCAGCGTCGACGACATCAAGATCCAGAACGCCACGATCGTCACCCAGCCCGAGCTCGACGCCGAGGGTCCCGCGGTCGTCACCGGCATGGTGTTCAACAACGGCACCAAGGCGGAGACGCTCGAAGCGATCACGCTGCCCGGCACCAGCACCAAGGTGACGCTCAAGCCGGCCAAGGGCTCGGGCCCGCTGACCGTGCCCGCCGGCGGCTCGCTCCTCCTCGGCGGCAAGGACAACGCCTCCGCCGTGATCGAGAACGGCCGCGAGGCCGCGAAGGCCGGCGACGCGCAGCCCGTGCGCTTCGAGCTCAGCGAGACCGGCACGGTGGAGCTGCGAGCGTTCGTGGTCCCGGCGACGCACTACTTCAAGGACGTCGGCCCGAGCGAGCTCCCGAAGCCGCCGGCCCAGGCGCCGTCCGGCACGGCGACCACCACCCCCTCGGGCACCCCGACCGGCGCGGCCACGGGCGAGGCGGGCGCCACGGCGTCGACGAGCCCGTCGCAGGGCGCCTCGAAGCCCTCGGACGACGCCGACGACGCCGACGAGCACGGCGCGTCTCACTGACGCCCGTACGTACACGCAGCACATGCTGAAGGGGGCGCTCTTGCCGGTTCGTACCGGCGGGAGCGCCCCCTTCAGCATGCACGCGTGATCAGCTTTCGAGTTTACGGCTCGAACTTGTAGCCCAGGCCGCGGACCGTCACCAGATATCTCGGCGCACCCGGGTCCGGTTCGATCTTGGCGCGCAGGCGCTTCACGTGGACGTCGAGGGTCTTGGTGTCGCCCACGTAGTCCGCGCCCCAGACGCGGTCGATCAGCTGCATGCGGGTGAGGACCCGGCCCGCGTTGCGCAGCAGCATCTCCAGGAGGTCGAACTCCTTCAGCGGGAGGTCGACCTTGCCGCCGCCGACCGTGACCACGTGGCGGTCGACGTCCATACGGACCGGACCGGCCTCCAGAGCGGCCGGAGTGACCTCCTCCGGCTCGCCGCGGCGGCGCAGGACCGCGCGGATGCGGGCGACCAGCTCCCGCGAGGAGAAGGGCTTGGTGACGTAGTCGTCGGCGCCTATCTCCAGACCCACGACCTTGTCGATCTCGCTGTCCTTGGCGGTCACCATGATGACCGGGACATTGGAGTGGCTGCGCAGCTGTCGGCAGACCTCGGTGCCGGGCAGGCCGGGGAGCATCAGGTCCAGCAGGACGAGGTCGGCGCCGTTGCGCTCGAACTCGTCGAGCCCGTCGGGGCCGGTGGCCGCGATGGCGACCTCGAAGCCCTCCTTGCGGAGCATGTAGGACAGGGCGTCGCTGAAGGATTCCTCATCCTCGACGACGAGCACTCGGGTCACGGAAGGACCTCCGGGTGGGGAATGGGTTCGCGATCAGTGGTCTCGTACGGCCCGGCAGCAGTGTCTGCGGACTCGTCGTCGTCCGGGGCGGCGACCGGGGGCCGGTCGCGTGACGCGGCTGCCTCGGGCAGTCGCAGGGTGAAGGTGGAGCCCTGTCCCTCGGAACTCCACACCGTGACCTCCCCGCCGTGCGAGGCGGCCACGTGCTTGACGATGGCCAGGCCGAGGCCCGTACCTCCGGTGGCCCGGGAGCGGGCCGGGTCCACGCGGTAGAAGCGCTCGAAGATCCGCTCGCGGTCCTTCTCGGAGATGCCGATGCCCTGGTCGGTGACGGCTATCTCGATCAGGTCCCCGCCGGGGGCGGAGATCCTGCGGCCCGCTATGCCGACGCGGGTGCGCGCCGGGCTGTAGTTGACGGCGTTCTCGACGAGGTTGCCGAGGGCGGCGGCGAGCTGGCCGCGGTTGCCCCAGACGTACAGGCCCTCGGTGCCGCCGGCGGCCATCGTGATGTTCTTGGTGGACGCGGCGTGGCGGCTGCGGTCCATGGCTTCGGCGACCAGTTCGTCGACGCGGACCGGTTCCGCGTCCTCCAGGGGGTCGTCGTTCTGGACGCGGGAAAGATCAATGAGCTCCTGGACCAGATTGGTGAGGCGGGTCGCCTCGATCTGCATGCGGCCCGCGAACCGGGTGACCGCCTCGGGGTCGTCCGAGGCGTCCATGACGGCCTCGGAGAGCAGCGAGAGCGCACCGGTAGGAGTCTTCAGCTCATGGCTGACGTTCGCGACGAAGTCGCGCCGTACCGCTTCGATGCGGCGGGCCTCGGTGAGGTCCTCCACCAGGAGCAGTACGAGGCGCGAGCCCAGCGGGGCGACGCGGGCGGAGACCGCGAGAGCCTCGCCGCGGCCCGTGCCGCGACGCGGGAGGTCCAGCTCGACCTGGCGTATCTCCCCGTCGCGGCGGGTGTCGCGGGCCATGTGGAGCATGGGGTCGACGGCCAGCTTCCCGCCCCGGACGAGCCCGAGTGCGTACGCCGCCGAGCTGGCCTTGACGACGCTGTCGCTCTCGTCCAGTACGACGGCGGAGGAGCGGAGCACGGACAGCACGGTGTCGACGCCCGGCGGCAGCACCGCGTTGACGTCGGGCCGCATGGAGGACCGGGTGGGCCTGGCCTGCTCGCGCTCGCTCCAGCGGAACGTCAGCACGGCGATCACACCGGTCAGCAGACCGGCGATCGCTGCTGCTGCGGCGACTGCCGCGTTCACGTCCATGCACCCAGGTTAAGCGGGGGCTGTGACACTCCCCCAGCCAAATGGGTGGCCTCTCGAACACTCGTCGCTCAGAGTTCACCGAGGGGATGGGGTTGGTTCACTTGGGGTGCCGGAATCGGACGCGTAACGGACAGAACGTGGGAGCGTGGGGTTCAGAGGCCTCAGAAAGACAAGAGAGGGACTTTCATGCGCGACGCGTACCACGAGGAACTTGACTCGATCGGTGAAGCCCTGGTCGAGATGGCCCGGCTCGTCGGCTCCGCCATCGGGCGGGCCACCACGGCCATGCTCGACGCGGACCTCAAGCTCGCCGAGAGCGTGATCGCCGCCGATCAGAAGGTCGACGATCTCCAGCACGACCTGGAAGCCCGCGCCATAGCCCTGCTGGCCCGCCAGCAGCCCGTGGCGACGGATCTGCGGATTGTCGTCACCTCGCTGCGGATGAGCGCCGACCTGGAGCGTTCGGGCGACCTGGCCCAGCACGTGGCGAAGCTCGCCCGGCTGCGCTTCCCGGCCTCGGCCGTACCGCACGACCTGCACGCCACCATGCTGGAGATGGGTCAGCTCGCGCAGCGCCTGATGGCGAAGGCGGCGGAGGTCATCACCACGAAGGACGTCGACCTCGCGCTCCAGCTGGAGCACGACGACGACGAGATGGACCTGCTGCACCGCACGCTGTTCCAGCACCTGATGGACGACCGCTGGAAGCACGGCATCGAGACAGCGGTCGATGTCACGCTGCTGGGCCGCTACTACGAGCGGTTCGCCGACCACGCGGTGTCGGTGGCCAAGCGCGTGGTGTACCTGGTGACGGGTGAGCACGCGGACGAGCTCCAGGCGGCGGCCGCCACTACGCCCCCGCCCGCGCAGGGCGAGTAAGCACGGTAAAGCGGAGCATTGCGCGTGTGCGCCGTTGATGCGCCCGCTGGAGTGGGCATCCAATGGGCAGCAGGAGTATGCCGCGCGCGCCTTCGAGGAGGATCCCCATGGCCGATTCCCCCACGCCCAACTCCCAGCAGGAACCGCCGGTTGAAGTGGTCCACCACCGTCCCGCGTCGCTGCCCGTCCTCGGCGCGTGCGGCTGCGGGTCGAGCTGCGGCTGCGGCTGCCAGTCGGGCGCGCCGTGCCAGTGCGGTGGCTGCTGCGGCTAGCGGGACCGGTGCGTACGGAAAGGGACCCGTCCGGTGCGGACGGGTCCCTTTCCGTACGGGCTGACCTGTTCACGTGCCGTACGGGCTGACCCGCTTACGCCGCGTCCCCGTCGTCGTACCGGTCATCGTCGTCGTCCTCGAGACCGAAGTTCTCCGGCACCTCCAGCATCGCCTCCCGGAACTCCGGGCGCGTCTCCTCCATGGCCGCTTCCCGGAAGAGCGCCGCGAGCCGGTGGCGGTCGTCGGCGGAGAGCCTGCCGAGGTTGTCGGCGACGTCTTCGAACCAGGTGGTGGCCAGGTCCGGATCGACGTCGTCCTCGTCCGTCAGGTCGATGGCGGTGACCAACTGCGCCATGGTGGCGGCCAATGTGGTCAGCAGGGTGTCGCTCATATCGTGCGCTCGCCTCTTCGCGTACATGCGTACCGCGTACATCGCGGACCGTCAGGAACCTTCACGTCACGCAGCAAGACCGAGCCCCCTGCCGCGGAAACTCCGCGCCAGGGGGCTCGATCCGTGCGTGTTACTTCTTCTTGCCCTGGTTCTTCACGGCCTCGATGGCGGCCTTCGCGGCCTCCGGGTCGAGGTACTTGCCGCCCTTGGTGACGGGGCGGAAGTCGGCGTCGAGCTCGTAGTAGAGCGGGATGCCCGTGGGGATGTTGAGGCCGGTGATCTCCTCGTCGGAGATGCCGTCGAGGTGCTTCACCAGGCCGCGCAGCGAGTTGCCGTGGGCGGCGACCAGGACGGTGCGGCCCGCGAGCAGGTCCGGGACGATGCCGTCGTACCAGTACGGCAGCATGCGCTCGACGACGTCCTTGAGGCACTCCGTGCGCGGGCGCAGCTCGCTCGGGATCGTCGCGTAGCGCGGGTCGTCGGACTGGGAGTACGTCGTGCCGTCTTCGAGGACCGGCGGCGGGGTGTCGTACGAGCGGCGCCAGAGCATGAACTGCTCCTCGCCGAACTCGGCGAGCGTCTGCGCCTTGTCCTTGCCCTGGAGGGCGCCGTAGTGGCGCTCGTTCAGGCGCCAGGAGCGGTGCACGGGGATCCAGTGGCGGTCCGCGGCCTCCAGCGCGAGCTGGGCGGTGCGGATGGCGCGCTTCTGGAGCGAGGTGTGCAGTACGTCGGGCAGCAGGCCGGCTTCGACGAGCAGCTCACCGCCGCGTACCGCCTCCTTCTCGCCCTTCTCGGTGAGGTTGACGTCCACCCATCCGGTGAACAGGTTCTTCGCGTTCCAGTCGCTCTCGCCGTGGCGGAGGAGGATCAGCTTGTACGGTGCGTCGGCCATGCGTACGAGACTAATGGACGCCTCGGACGGTTGACGGCTCGCGTCAATTGAGTGGCCGGGCGAGCGTCGCCCTTGTAATTTGCGGATACCGCTTCAGCCGCTTACAGGCGTCCACCGCCGCCACCGAAGGTCCCTGGGGGGATGACGTATGTCCATGGCCACGATCGGACGTGCCGCGAAGGAGACGGTCTCGGGGTTGCCCGACGGTTTCTGGTGGCTGTGGACCTCGACGCTGGTGAACCGCACCGGGGCCTTCGTACTGACCTTCCTGTCGCTGTATCTGACGCAGGAGCTGGGTTACTCGGCCTGGTACGCGGGGCTCGTCATCGCGCTGCACGGGCTCGGCGGGATAGCCGGTTCGCCGCTCGGCGGGATGCTCACGGACCGGTGGGGGCGGCGGCCCACGATGATCGCCGGGCACCTCGGTACGGCGGCGGGCGCGGCCGCGCTCGCCGTGGTGACCAGCGCGGTCGGCGTCGCCGTGGTGGTGCTGCTGATGGGCGTCGCCATGCAGGCGGTACGCCCGGCCATCGGCGCGACCATCGCCGACCTGGTGCCGGAGCACGAGCGGCGGCGCGCGTACGCACTGAACTACTGGGCGCTCAACCTGGGCTTCGCGATCGCCGCGCTCGGCGGGGGCGCGGCGATCGTCTTCGGCTACCGGACGCTGTTCCTGGTGGACGCGGCGGCGACCGTCCTGTGTGCGGTGATCGTCTTCCTGCGGCTGCCGGAGACGCGGCCGGCCGTCCCGGCGGCGGTGAAGGGGGAAGCGGCCGGCGGGCCGAAGGTGAGTGTCGTCGAGGTGCTGCGGGACGGGCCGTTCCGGACGCTGGTGCTGCTCAACCTGCTGGTGTGCCTCATCTTTACCGCGCCGTGGGTCGGGCTGCCGCTGACGATGGCCGGTGAGGGTCTTGAGCCGAGTGCGTACGGCATGGTCATCGCGGTCAACGGTGTGGTGATAGTCGGCTTCCAGCTGCTCGTCAACAAGATCACCGACCGGCGGTCACCGGCCGCGCTGCTCACCGTCTCCTCGCTGCTGTTCGCCGCCGGGACCGGGGCGACCGCGCTGGCCGGGACGCCGCTGCTGTTCGCGGTGACCGTGGTGGTGTGGACGCTCGGCGAGATGGTGCACGTGCCGACGAACGCCGCCGCCACCGCGCGGCTGGCCCCGGAGCACGCGCGGGGGCGGTACCAGGGCGTGATGGGCATGTCCTGGGCCCTGGCCGGCTTCCTCGCGCCGATCCTGGCGGGCTGGATCGTGGACGGGCCCGGGCCGGACGTGCTGTGGATCGGGTGCGGGGTCATCGGCGTGGTCGCCGCGGCGGGGTACGCGACGCTGCTGCGGCGGGTGCTCGCGGAGTCGGAGGAGGAGGCTGAGGCGGCTGCTGCTGTGGCGGCTGCTGGTGCGGTGGCGGCCGTGCCGGTCCCCGCTCCTGATGCGGACGGGGAGAAGGTCAGCGGGTGAGGGCGCGCTGGGGAACACGCATGGCGCCCGCCATGACCGCCCAGTAGGCACACCGGCGATCACAGCACTACCCTGTGCGCAACGGGAGGAGGACGGCATGCTGCTGCGGTTCCGGGTGGCCAACGTACGGTCACTGCGCGACGAGCAGGAGCTGTCCTTCACCGCACCCCCAGGCCAGGACCCGGGTACCGCCCGCACCGTGCAGCTGGCCGGCGGCAAGACTGTGGACGTCTACCCGCTGATCGGTATCTTCGGCGCCAATGCCTCGGGCAAATCCAATGTCCTCACCGCGCTGGACCGCATGCGCGACGCCGTGCTGAGCTCGTACGCGGAATGGACCTCATACCGAGGAATCCCCCGGCAGCAATTCGCGCTCGACGAAAAGTCCGCGGCCGACAGCTCCTTCTTCGAGGTCGATTTCGTCGCGGAAGACGCTGTGCGCTGGACATACGGCTACGAGCTCGGCGCGACCCGGGTGGAAGCCGAATGGCTGCACGCCTATCCGCGCGGGCGGCGCCAGGTATGGCTGGACCGGGATGCCTCCCGCGATCAGGAGTACGACTTCCCGGGCGACCGGATTCAGGACCGTGCGCGTCTGGCCCGCACAACCCGCCCAAACGCCCTCTTTCTTTCCCGGGCCGCCACCGACAACCACCCGCAACTCACGCCGATCTACCAGTGGTTCGAGCGCAACCTCTGGCTGGTCACTCCTGAGCACGAGCGACGGGAGCGCGAGGCCTACACAGTCAGCCGACTGCAAGACAAGCAGTCCCGCCGGCGTATCGAGGAACTGCTGCGCGTCGCCGATCTGGGAATCAGCGGAGCCATGGTCGACAGGCATCCCGGCGAGGCGCCTGCCGTCCGCCTGGTGCACGGCGCGGGGGACGGCACGGAAGCTGTTCTGGACTGGGATCAGGAGTCGTTCGGCACCCGCTCCTGGTTCGCGCTGATCGGACCGATTCTGCTCGCACTCGACGAGGGCGCGGTACTGCTGGTGGACGAGCTCGACTCCAGCCTTCACCCGCGCTTCGCCGCCGAACTGATTCGGATCTTCCACAACCCGCTCGTCAACACCCGTGGCGCACAGCTGGTGTTCACCTCCCATGACCCTTCGCTGTTGAGCACGCCCAGCGGCTGGCGGCTGCTCGATCCGGGCCAGGTCTGGCTGACGGAGAAGGACAAAGCGGGCGGGACCGAGCTCTACCCCCTGACGGCGGCCGAGCCCGGTGAGCTGGAAGACCTCACAAGCTCCTACTTGGCCGGCAGGTTCGGAGCCGTCCCCAACGTCACCGAGGGACAGATCGCGCGCCGGATACTGGCCGCACGTACCAGGGAAGCGGAGGCGGAGCAGGCCTGATGGCGAGCAGGAAGAGGGGGAACGACTCGACAGACAGGGCTCGCAGATCCTCCAAGGCGGTGCCGTCGGTGTGGATCTTCACCGAGGGCACGCTGACCGAGCCGCAGTACATCGACATCGTCCGAGACCTGCGCGACCCCGATATCCCGCTCGCCGTCCATATCGCCAACGACGAGCGCACCCTGGGCGGTACGAAAGGCTCGGCGCGCCCCACGCACTCGCGCAAGCCGCTCGATCTCCTCGACCAGGCCGTCACGAAGCTCCGTGAGGAGAACCGAAAGGCCAGACGGGAGGCGTGGGGAGTACCGCCGAGAGGAATCTCCCGCTGGACCACGGTGTGGTGCCTCTTCGACCGTGACCAGCACGAGGGCGTCGACGAGGTGATGCGCGTGGCGAGGAAGATGAAGGAGAGGAACGAGGGCCTGGAGGTCGCTTACTCCCACCCTTGCTTCGAGCTCTGGCGGCTGCTCCACCACAAGGACTACACGAGCACGTTCGGAGGTGTCTGCGACGACGCGGCCAAGCGACTGCCCTTCGTTACGCCTCGTACCTCGAAGGAAGACGCGAAGGTCGTCCTGCCTGAGCAGATCCTCAAGGAGCACTCAGACGGCTACGCCAAGGCCAAGGCGCGTGCGCAACGGATGAACGCCCAGCACGGCGACCATGCCCTCCACAGCAATCGCGACCCGTATACGGACGTCTGGCGCTTCGTAGAAGAGGGCCTGCTCGTCACGGACTATTAGGCTCTCCGGGCAGATTTCGGCCCCGGGCCGGACGGCCGTACGCTTCTGGCCGTACCGCCCGCCCGTACAAGAGCACAGGGAGTCCCTACCGTGGCCAAGCTCACGCTGGCGCAGCTGGAGCGCCATCTCTTCGCGGCGGCGGACATTCTGCGCGGCACCATGGACGCCGCCGAATACAAGGACTACATCTTCGTCCTGCTCTTCCTGAAGCGCGTGAACGACGAGTTCGAGGCGGCCCGGGAGCAGATCGTGGCCGCCGAGCTGGCCAAGGGGAAGGCGCAGGCCGACGCCGACGCCGAGGGCGAGAACCCGGACAAGTACGAGGTCCGGCGGGTCCTGTACGTCCCGAAGGAAGCGCGCTGGAAGGTGCTGGAGGGCGCGGTCTCCGACGTCGCCACGCAGTTCCTGCAGCCAGCGCTCGCCAAGCTGGAAGCCCATGAGAGCAACGGGCTGACCGGTCTGTTCGACCACGTGAACTTCAACCGCATCGGCGGCGGATCCGGTAACGCCGAGGCGTCCGTAAGGCTCGCCGACGAGCGACTGGCCGCGCTGATCCAGCACTTCGCCACTCTGCGTCTGCGCGGCGAAGATTTCGAGTTCCCCGACATGATCGGCGCAGCCTACGAGTACCTGATCAAGGAATTCGCGGACTCGGCCGGCAGCAAGGGCGGAGAGTTCTACACACCGCGCGCGGTGGTCCGGATGATGGTCGAGCTCGCCCGCCCGCACCACAGTATGAGCATCTACGACCCGTGCGTCGGATCCGGCGGCATGCTCATCCACGCCAAGGAGTACATCGACGAGCACGGCGGCGACTCCGAGGACCTGTTCCTGGCCGGACAGGACGCGAACAGCGGATCGTGGGTCATGGCCACCATGAACATGCTCTTCCACGGGGCCGACCACTTCGAGCTGCACACCGGGGACACCCTCAGCAATCCGCTCCACGCGCAG
Source organism: Streptomyces sp. ISL-99 (assembly GCF_018614005.1). Classification (NCBI taxonomy): domain Bacteria; kingdom Bacillati; phylum Actinomycetota; class Actinomycetes; order Kitasatosporales; family Streptomycetaceae; genus Streptomyces; species Streptomyces sp. ISL-99. The sequence goes on along the minus strand of NZ_JAGGPC010000020.1, from coordinate 77,735 downwards.
CGCGACTTCGACCTGGTGCTGAGCAATCCGCCGTTCTCGATGGACTACTCCAAGGCGGCCATCGAGGACATCGAGGAGCGGATGCCGTACGGGGAGACCTCGGAGCGCGGCAAGGCCGACCTGATGTTCCTGCAGCACATGCTCGCGATGACACGGGACGCGCGTGAGGGGTCTGTCTTCACCGTCATGCCGCACGGCGTGCTGTTCCGGGGCAGCACGGAGCGGGACATCCGCGCGGAGCTGGTGGAGGCCGACCTGATCGAGGCCGTGATCGGCCTGGCGCCGAATCTCTTCTACGGGACCGGCATCCCGGCGTGCGTGCTGGTGCTGCGGACGCAGGGCACGAAGCGGGCCGACCGGCACGGCAGGATTCTGTTCATCAACGCCGACCGCGAGTTCCATGCGGAGCGGGCGCAGAACGTACTGCTGCCCGAGCATGTGGAGAAGATTGTCTCCACGTTCCACGCGACGGAACACAAGGACAAGGCGTTCGCGCGACTGGTGGACCGCGAGGAGCTGGCGGAGAACGACTACAACCTCAACATCCGCCGGTACGTGGACAACACGCCGCCGCCCGAACCGCAGGACGTACGGGCGCACCTGAGCGGTGGCGTACCGCGCTCGGAGATCGAGGCGAAGGCGGCGCTGCTGGACGCGTACGGGATCGGCGTCACCGACCTGTTCGTGCAGCGGGACGGGGATTCCGCGTACGTGGACTTCCTGCCGGAGGGCGAGCGGCCCGATGCCGAGCGACTCGCGAAGCTGGCAGCGCCGCGGGAGGCGGAGCTGCGGGCGGCGTTCGACGAATGGTGGTCGACGGAGGCCGAGCTGATCGCCGACCTGACGCCGCCGGAGGCGGGTGACGACCGCACGGAGGGCGAGCGCCGGGCCCAACTCGCCCGGCTCCGAGCCGACTTGCTGACCTCGTTCACCAGCCGGCTGGAGAAGGTCGGCCTCCTCGACCGCTACGCGCTCGACGGCGCGGTTGCGGGCTGGTGGCACGCAGCGAAGTACGAGCTGATGGCACTGGCCGGGAACGGTTTCGGCGGGGTCATCGACGGGTGGGTCGAGACCGTCGAGACGATGCTTGAACCGGACCGGGACCCGCGTACGGGCGGCGCACGGAAGCGGTCGGGCGCGGAGCGGCGCCAGGCGTACGACCACAAGGTGGTCGCCGCTATTGCTCCGGACTTCCTGAAGGAACTGGCGGCGGCGGACGCGCGCAAGGCGGAGCTTGACGGGAAGTGGAAGGCGGCGCAGGCGGCGGAGGCGGCGGTGAAGGCCGCTGCGGCCGACGGCGGCGAGGAGACCTCCGACGACACCGGTGGCGACGCCCCCGAGGCGGTCAATGTCCTCAGCGCTGAGGAGCTGGCCAAGCTGAAGCGGGACCGCACGAAGGCGAACGCGGCGGTGAAGAAGCTGGAGGACGACTTCTGGCCGCTGGACTCGGTGGGTAAGGCGAAGCCCGCGGCCGCTAAGGCCAAGGAGGCAGCTCCGGCTCAGACGACGTTGCTAGACATTCACGTGGAGGTGGCCGCAAAGGTACGGACGGTGACCGGACTTACTCGGGCACGTGAGGCGCTGAAGACGGAGGAGGCTGAGCGCGAGGTGGTGCTAGGGATTCTGCGGGCGGACCTTGCGGCAACGTTGGATGGGCATGTGGGGCGTGGGCGGCGTGAGTTGGTGACGGCGTACCGCACTTGGGAGGACAAATATGCGGTGTCGTTGCGGGACATCGAAGCGCGGCGGGCCGAGGCGGCAGCAAAGCTGGAAGGCTTCCTGAAGGAGCTCGGTTATGCGGAGTGAGCAGCGCGCCAGGGTCCCGCTCGGCTCGGTTCTTCAGCGGATCGAAGCCGGATGGAGCCCATCGTGCGAAACGGACCCGCCAGGGGCTGGCGAATGGGGAGTCCTGCGTGTCAGCTCAGTAACTACCGGGACCTTCGCTCCTCAAGAATCCAAGCGGCTCCCCTCAAACCTGCTCCCGCGGCCAGCGCTAGAGATCCGACCGGGCGATCTTTTGATGGCACGCGCAAACGGGGCACGAGATCTCGTAGGGACCGTGTGCCTCGTAGGAAATACTCGCCCGAAGCTCATGCTGAGCGACAAGACGCTTCGACTGGTCCCGGACTCCCGACTGACGAAGCCCGAGTTCTTGACGATCGTACTGAGGACCTCGGAAGTGCGGCGCCAAGTTGAGTCTCTCCTGAGTGGGAGCACCGGGCAAGGAAACATCTCCCAAGACGCAGTCAAACGACTCTTGATCCCCGACGTCCCACTGCCGGAGCAACGCCAGGTCTTGGAGATTCTGGGCGCTATGGCTGACGCAGAGCGCTCCATAGAGGATGCCGTTGCAAAGACTCACGTGATCCGGAATGAGGTCATGCGCACACTCATGACTTCGCAGTCGTGGCCCGAGCAAGCGCTCACCGAGATGGCAACCGTTGCCTCCGGCAGCACACCCTCGCGGACACGAGCTGATTTCTGGTCTTCCGGAGTCGTCCCCTGGGTCAGGACCGCCGAGATCAATTTCTCTACCATCTCCGACACAGCAGAGCGCATTACCTGGTCTGCTGTGAGAGAAACCGGATTGCGAGTGTTCCCCAGCGGAACAGTGTTGCTCGCCATGTACGGCGAGGGCGTCACACGCGGGCGAAGCGCAATCTTGGGCGTCGAGGCAACAGTGAACCAGGCTGCGGCTGCGATCGTGTGCGAGAAGCAACTCCTGGTCCCCCAGTTCCTCTTCCACTGGCTTGAGAGTAATTACAGAGAACTCCGCAAAATCGGCCATGGTTCGAACCAGACCAACTTGAACGCATCTCTGGTCGAGTCGATTCGTTTGCCGCTCCCACCCCTAGAGATGCAGCATCAAGTCGTCAATCATTTGGCGACGTTTGACGCACAGCTATCAGCAAACACACACGAATTGAACAAGTTGCGCCAGCTCAAGCTCGGCCTTGTCGACGATGTACTGGCGGGAAACTCCCGATAGGGCATTGCATGCCTGATCGAAAGCGACACTCAGGCCATCGCGTCCGCACGCTCAGCGAGTCCGCGCAGCTCCGGCGAAGCACCGCGCCCAGCCATCAGCATCAGTTCACGAATGACGCCACGAGCCGCGGCGTGCCCCCGGATCAAGTCTGGGGCAATCTCCTCGGCCCTCAGCAGGCATTCGAGGGCATCGCCGAACTGGCGTCGCTGGGCGTGAGCACGGCCGAGGTCCATGAGAAGCCGGGATCGACGCTCGGCGGACAGTTCCCTGGCATCCAGCCCCTGGGCGATGTCGAGCGCTTCACCGGCGTCTCCCAAGTCGACGGCAGTGGAGACCGCCTGGACTTCAACGTTTGTTGGACCGAACTCCAAGTTGAAGTCGTTCCGCTCCGTCCCGATCCGCGCAGCCACCGCCCTGGCCTTATCAATCTGCTGCCGAGCAGCTGCCCGCTCCCCGGCCCGCGCGTGCACCAAGGCCAGCGCGAGGTGGAGTGAACCGACGACTGACAGTTCCTCCACAGGAGTCGTGTCAGCCTCGGCGTGTCTTGCCAGAACATTGATCGCCGTGGCCGCTGCATGCTCGGCCTGATCCAAGTGCTGAAGGCGCACGAAGGCATGGACCAGTCGGAAGACGCCGACGAAGACCCCGAGCGGGTCCCCGGCAAGTTCGGCCTCTCTGATCGCTCGGTCCGCCGCAACCCAGGCAGCATCCCCTTCATTCTGCCGCACGAAGGCCGCCGCCAGCGCTTGATAGGTACGGGCCAACAGCCGATGAGCCTCTGAACGCTGTACGGCCAAAGTGGTTCTGGACGCCCGCTCCAGTCGTGGCACGAGGGGGCCCAGCGCGGCACTCAGCGCTGCGAACCGACCCGCGTGCGTGAGCTCCCAGATCCGTTCGACCTCACCCCTCAGCTCGGGCACGAGCGCAGGGCGCGCATCTTCACGAGGTTCCAGAAGGACGTCCAACGCAGCATGTCCCGAAATCAACAGCCGCGCTTGGTCCAGATCGTTCGGTGAGGTCTCGTCTACTGAATCAGCGTCAGGGATCGGCGGTACGTCGGGCTGAAGGATATGAAGCGGCACGCCGAGACCGTCCGCGAGCAATCGCAGTACATCGAAGCGGTTCACCGGCTGGATGCCCCGTTCGACCTGGGACACCCAGCTCGCGGTGCGACCGATCACAGCGGCCAGTTCGCTTTGCGTGAGACTGCGCTGCCTTCGCAGTTCGGCTACTTGCCTGCCAAAGGCCCGCCGCCTCTCCGCTGACACGACTACCCCGCCACCTTTCCGTCGACCACGCTGAGGAACGTCACCTCAACGCCCGCGAGGAACTGCTCCCGCTCCCTGAGGAACCTCTTGGTGTGCGCCTGCGCTTCATGCGCCTCGAACGCGGAGCGGTCCGCGTACAGCTCGTAGAAGACGCGGACCAGCGGCTCATCGACCGGGATGTGACTGACGTACGTCAGCGTGCCCGGTTCCTTGGCCCTGATCCCCTCCAGGGTGCGAACGCACAGCTGATCAAAGGCAGTTGCAGCAACACGGTCGCGCAAGGTGAAGCGCACAACCAGCCCGAAACCCTGACCCATGAGCACTCCTCTCGGTTGCCCCAAGTCTGTCAGTCACACAGCCAGACTGCGACTAGTAGAACTTCTCCACTCGCAGAGAATCTGCGAGTATGCTCGTAGCCGTGGAACTACTTGGAGTGATCTTCGCTGCTTTGAAGGGAAGTTGAGATCCGCACTGGAGCAGATCGCTTCCACGCACCCACAACAGACCCCCGCGACCGCTGAGACGGCCCGGGGGCATGGCCAACCTGATGAAAGCAGGTCGACATGCCGCACTGTATCGCCCGCCTCTTCGAGCAGTTGCTGGGACTGCTGCTCCCCGCGCACGGCCGCCACCGGCAGGCCGGGCCGGTGCCCGCCGCCAACCACCGGCCCCACCCCGCGCCCCGGATCCGCGTCCCCGCGCCCCTGCGCGGCGAGGACTGTGCCCTCGTACGTCCGTACCTCCTCACCCCGCACGAAGTCCGGCTGCAACGGCAGCGCCGCCGCGCCCTGTGGCTCGCCACCCACGGGGTCGACGTCGGCCCGCGTCGGATCCATGGTGTGGAGGTTGCCGCGTGATCGATCAGACCCGGATCCGCCTGCTCCCCTGGACCGGGCCGGAAGGAAAGCCCTGCTATCTGGCCACCGACGGGCACGGCTACCTCTCCCGGCTCGCCGACAACGTTGAGGCCGTACAGCTCGGCATGGCCGCCGACCTGCTCGGCCACGCGCAATCCATGCTCGGCGAACCCTCAGTCGGGGCTGGGGAACTCCGCTTCTTGTCCTCCCGGTTGACCGAGGCTCTGCGCGACACCGTGCGCGTCGCCGAGAGCCGGGGCGCGCGGTTGCCCGCCCCGGACGGTGAGGGCGGCGAGGACGACGAGGACGACGAGGACGACGAATAGTCCGATATCAAAACAAAGTCCCCGGGCCACCCCCGGGGGCTTTGGCCTGATCACACGCATCCGCACGTCACCCACCGCACAATGGACCGACAGTCCGGGGTGACGAGGGTTCGGGGTGCGGGGCGTGTCACGGAACGAAGTTGAGCGGGACGAGGTCGAGCTGCCGTTCGTCCGGCAGTTGGTGGCGATGGGCTGGACGCACGTCCCCGGACGGGATCTCGCCGAGACCGACGGGCGGCGCACGTACACCGACGTACTGCTCAAAGAGCGGCTGGCCAAGGCTCTGCGGAAAGTGAACCGGCTGCCCGGCAGCGACGCCCCCTGGGTAGAGGACGAGCACGCGGCCCGCGCCATCGAGAAACTTGAGGCCGTGTCCGTCGGGCCGGGCGGTCGCAGTCTCCGTACCGCCAACTTCAAAGCGACCGAACTGCTTCTGCACGGCGCCGGCATCCGAGGGCACAAGGTCCATCACAAGGGCAGAGAAGGCACCCCTGTCCACTTCATCGACTGGGCCATCGAGGATGAGGCGCGGGTCATCGAGCGGAACGACTTCCTCGTCGTCTCGCAGCTGCGCGTCCGGACCGCCGGCGGGTACGAGGAGATCCCCGACCTCGTTCTGTTCGTGAACGGCATCCCGGTCGCCGTCGTCGAGTGCAAGAGTCCCGACCTTCAGGACTCGGTCGGTCTCGCGATACGTGACCTCCGGGCGTACACCGGGAATCCCATCGAGTACGACGTCCAGGAGCGCGACCAGCAGGCGATTCCGCGCGGCATCCCCGAGCTGTTCAAGACCACTCAGCTATTGATCGCGGCCACCGGCGAGACGGCGTATCTCGGCACCATCGACTCGCGCGAGCGTGACTTCGCGCCCTGGCGGAGCGTCGAGCCCGACTACAAGGACGAGAAGGAGCTCCGCGCTGCCCTGCGACGGGTGGACGTCGAGCCGAAGCTGCTGGAAGCGGATGAAGCGCCCTCCGAGCAGCAGCAGTTGGTCGCCGTCGTTCTCAAGCCCGTCAATCTGCTGAACATCCTCCGGCATTACGTTTTCGGGCTGCCGGTCAAGCAGAAGAAGCGTGGCAAGGGAAGGACCGGCAAGACAGGGCAGGACAGTCAGGACGTACCCAAGGTCAAGGCCGTCTGTCGGCACCAGCAGTACCGGGCCGTCGAGAAGACGATCCAGAACCTGCGCACCCGCCGCACGCGCCTCGCCCCCGGCGCGTCCGAGGACGAGCGCGGAGGTGTCATCTGGCACACCCAGGGCTCGGGCAAAAGCCTGACTATGGCCTTTCTGGCGCGGCGGCTGCACATGAGCCAGGACCCCGAGCTGAACACCTTCACCATCCTCATCGTCACCGACCGCACCCAGCTCCAGGACCAGCTCGCTGCCGCGCTGCGGACCGGCGAGCGCTCCGTGAAGGTGGCGGAGAGCCAGGCCGACGTCGGGCGCATGCTCAAGGACGGTGGGCGCCATGTCATCTTCACGACGATCCAGAAGTACGGGATCGTGGGCTTCGGCTTCACCGCGGGCGGGGATGGCGACGACCGCTCCGATGCCGACGCCTACGACGCCGTACGGGACCGGATCGCGGGCGGACAGGAACCGGCCGAGGCTTCCGATCCCACGCCGGAGAAGAAGGACGGTAGCCAGCCGCGCTTCGCCCTGTGCACCACCTCGGAGAAGGTCCTGGTCCTGGTGGACGAGGCGCACCGCTCGCACACTTCAGTCCTCCACGCCTGCCTGCGCGACGCCGCCCCCAACGCGGCCAGGATCGGCTTCACGGGCACACCCATCATGAAGGGCAAGCTCAACGACACCGCGCGGATCTTCGGCCCGTTCATCGACGAGTACAAGATGGCGGAGGCCGAGAAGGACAAGGTCGTCGTACCCATCCGCTACGAAGGCCGCACCGGACCGGCCAGGGTCGTCGACGGGGAGGTCCTCGACGCCAAGTTCGAGAACCTCATCGCCTCCCGCACCGATGAGCAGAAGAAGCTGCTCAGGAAGAAGTACAGCGCGCCCACCGAGCGCGATGTCGCCGAGTCCGAGACCATGATCCGGAAAAAGGCGACGGACATGCTGGAGCACTACGTCGTCCACGTCCTCACCGGCGGGTTCAAGGCGCAGGCGGCAGTGGTCAGCCGGGCTGCCGCCGTGCTGTACCGGGACGCGCTGCGAGACGCCCGTGCCGAACTGCTGGAGCGGGTGGCCGCGTTCGCTCCCAACGGCCGGCTGCCCGAGCGGCTTCGGGGTGTCGAGCCGAAGGACTTCAAGGACGACGATCCGGTGCTCTACTGGGCCTGGAGGTTCCAGGAAATCATCCGGCGCATGGATTTCGTGCCCGTTATCTCGGCCGGCGGTGAGAAGAAAGACGGCCGCTGGCGGAAGTGGACCGACGAGGCGCGGCAGAAAAAGCACATCGCGCGGTTCCTGGAGGAGTTGCCGGAGCTGCCCAAGGACAACCCGTGGGCAGTTCAGCACATCCCGGAGCCGAATCCGCCCCGGCCCGAGACGATCGCCCGGCAGCCATGGAGCCGACCCGCGCCCGAGGCGCCCAATACCGTCGCCGATGACGCTCCGGTCACCTTCCTCATCGTGAAGTCGATGCTGCTGACCGGCTTCGACGCACCCGTCGAGCAGGTCCTGTACCTGGACCGGCCGATCCGGGATGCCGAGCTGCTCCAGGCCATCGCGCGTGTCAATCGCCGAGCCCCGGGCAAGGAGGGCGGACTGGTCGTCGACTACTACGGCGTACTGGCCCCGCTCAGCGATGCCCTGTCCGGCTATGGGCAGGAAGCACCAGTCGTACGGGCCAGCCTCCGGGATGTCGCGTCCGCCGTGCAGGACACAAAGAACGCTGCTGAAAAGGTCAGCGAGTTCCTGATGGGCATGGACATCACAGACCTTGAGACGCGGGGCGGACGGGCGCGCGCGATGCTCGCCCTGCGGGACGAGGACGAGCGTGCCCTGTTCGACAAGCACCTCGGCGTCTTCCTCACCTCGCTGGAGCGCGTGCTGCCGCATGAGGGCGCCCTGGGCTTCGTCGGTGACGCCAAGCGGTGGGCACTTCTCCAGCAGCGGGTGCGCAGGCACTACCGGGACGCTCCCGGTGGGCAGTTCAGCCTGCGTGGATACGGCCGCAAGGTTCGGGCGCTGATCGCCGAGCACCTCGAAGCACCCGAGATCACCCAGGTGATCCCGCCCGTCTCGATCCTCTCCCCCGCCTTCGACACCGATGTACGAAGCATCGAGGATCCGCGCGAGGCCGCCGCCGAGATGGAGCACGCTCTCCGGTTCCACCTGGAGGAGCGGGTCCGCCGGGAGAACGAACAGAAGTACAAGGAGCTGTCCGAGGCGCTCGAAGAAGTGCTGCGATCCATGGACGACCGGTGGAAGCTGGACGAGCTGGCCGACCTCATCGACAAGGCGCGCCAGGAGCAGGACGACGATCCGCTGCTGGCCGGGCTGAGCCCGATGGAACGTCGGGTACACGGCTGGCTGCGGGGTGGCCTCGGCAGCTCCGAGGCCTTCGATCTGCCGGAGCCGGAGGAACTGCTGAGGCTGTCAGCCGGCGTCTACGAAGTCGTGCGGGCCAAGGTCCGGCTGCGCTCCTACCGCGCTGAGTCCCGGGACATCTCCCGTCTGACGTCGCATGTGGTCGAGCGGCTGCGCGAAGACGGGCTGGAAGCCAGGTCGGGGGATGTTGAGGAGGTACGGAGGGTCGCCCGGCACCTGGTGAGCCTCGTCCAGGAACACCTTCCGGGCTTCCGGGCGGAACGATAGGCACAATTGCGGTTGTGCCAGATACCTCGCTCGCCCACACGACTCCGGACCTCACTGATGGGCAGCTCCTGACCATCGGCGAGCTGCTGCTGCAGGTGCGCGTCAGCGCCCGCCGTAACCGGCTCGGCCTGACGGTCGAGCGGGACGGCACCATCACACTGCGCGCGCCCGAGCAGTGCTCCGCCGGGCGCGCGGTGGATTTCGTACACAAGCACAAGACCTGGATCGAGGAGAAGTCGCGGGTCCGGGACCGTTTCCGGCCGATGCACCCGTCCCGCGCACTCGTCGACGGTGCCGTCTTCCGTTATCTGGGGCGTGAATACCGCCTGCTCATTGTTGACGACGAAGGCGCTCCCGTGCGTATGGCAGCAGGCCGGCTGCGACTGGACCGTACGGTCTCGACCGATCAGACAGCCGGGCGCGACGCGGTCATCGACTGGTACCGGAGGGCTGGGGCGAGCTGGGCTCGCGGGCGCCTCCAACCGTGGGCCGCACGGATGGCGGTGTCCGAACCACCGGTCGAGGTACGGGACCTGGGAAGCCGCTGGGGTGTCTACACACCGGACACGGACGGGGCAGGTGGGCACATGGCCCTGCACTGGGCCGTATTCCAGCTGCCCATACGCCTCATTGACTACGTGATCGCTCACGAACTGGCGCATTTGATGGTCGTCGGGCACGGCCCCGACTACTGGCGGTTGCTCCGCCGAGCGCTCCCTGAGTACGAGCGCCTCAAGGAAGAGCTGGACGACATGGGCCGCAGGGTCTGGCTTGGGGACGGACCCGACTCTGCCGCCTGAAGGTTCCGCGCGTACGCCAGGTCAGCGGGTGAGGGCGCGCTGGGCCTCGTAGAGGTTGGGCGGGTGTACGGAAGTGGGGGATCCGTATGCCTCCAGGCGGCTGTGCAGCGGCCCGGTGAAATCGGGGACGTCGGTCTGGTCGAACTCCCTCACCTCGCTGATGCCGACGGTCGCGCTGTACGGGGCGATGGTGTCGATCTTGACCAGGCCGGCGCGGGCGTTGGTGACGGTCACGTTCCAGTGGGTGAACCGGGCGCCGTAGAGCGGTCCGGCGGAGGCGTCGCCGCCGTGGCGGCCGTTGTTGTTCACCGTGATCTGTGTGCGGACGTTGGCGAACGGCATGCCGCGGTGGGTGTCGAAGGTGCCCATGTGCATGACGCCGCGCGACCAGACGTTGTAGCTGGACAGGCCTTCTACGTTGATGCCGTGGAGCTGGGTGCCCGCGGGGGGTGGGGTGGTGCGCTGCGCGATGGCGAAGTCCTCGACGCTGGGGTCCCATTCGGGGCGGATGTCGAGAGGCAGGGGGCGTTCGAGGGTGAGTTCGGTGCCGGTGACGCGGGTGATGCGTACGGGCCATTCGTACGGGACGTAGCTCGTCAGCTTGGTCTTGTCGTCCCAGGTGTACGCGTGGGCGCCGGGGCTGTCGCCTGCGATGTGCGCCAGGAGGGTGTGGGTGGCGTCGTCCGCGAGGCGGAGAAGGACCGGCCGGCCGGGGTGCAGCCGGGTGGCGTTGTGGACGGTGATGGTCCGGTCGCCGCGTTCGGCGGGGGCGACCGTCGTGAGGGTCCGCCACTCGTCGCGCTTGTTGCCGGTCCAGCCTTCGAAGGGCCAGGCCTTCGCCCGGATCCCCGCGGTGAGGGACTCGTAACGCCCTTGCGGGCAGAGCCAGATGAGGCCGCCGGCCCATGACCAGGAGGACTTGTCGCCGCCGTAGCGACTGCCGTAGGGACCGATGAGCTCGGTGAGGTTCCTGGTCGCCAGCAGCTTGGTGCGGGTGCTGCCGGCGCCGCGCAGGACCACGTTGCTGTGGCCGATGCGGATGACGTCGTCGATGCGGTACGTGCCGGGCGGGACGACGACGGTGCCGCCGCCGCGGGCGCCGGCGGCGGCGAGGGCGCGGTTGATCGCGGGGGCGGCGTCGGCGGAGCTGTCGGGCTTGGCGCCGTAGTGGAGGACGTTGGCCACGACGGGGTGGCGGGGGGCGCGCCTGGCGCCGGCGTGGGCGCCTGCCCGGCCGACGTAGGGGATCTGGGGGTGGGTGTACGGCGCCGCGGTGAACTCCTGCCAGGTGGTGGGGGGCGGGGAGCTTTGCCGGGCGGTGCCGTGGGCCGGGGTGGTGGTACTTGCCGCTGCTACCGCTATCGCACTGAGCAGACCGCGTCTGCTGATGGTGTGCTGACCTTGGCCTTGACCGTGCCCCATACTCCGCCTCCACGTATGTGAACGGTGTTCATGTGTGCGTCAGCGGCGAGCATGGCACGGGGTGGGGGCGCGCGGATGGGGGCGGGTGCTTCGGGGTCGGTGCCGCGCCGGGGCGTCTCCTCACCGGCGGCCTGGCAGATGAGGCAGGGGCGGGGGCGGCCGGAGCTGACGCCACCGGTTGGTGCGACCGATCGGATGCAGGCCTCTCCCCCGTCCGGATGACCTCATGGCGTGTGCCGCTGTCGAGTGCCCGGGGGGTGAGGTGGAGTCACCCCGTCAGGCCTCACCCGTCACGTACGTACAGGAGAGCGAAACATGCTTCGTCGCGTCGCGATCACCCTCGTCGGCATCACCGCCGCCGGCTTCATGGCAGCCGGCCCGGCTGCCGCCGCCAGCATGGACGACGGCAGGTCCTACGAGTCCAACCGCTACGACGGCCAGAAAACGCACGAGGAGTTCGACTTCCTCAACATCGGCGGCCGCAAGGGCATCACCAAGGCCCGCGCCTCCTACTCCTCGGGCGAGAAGCACCACGGCGACCACGCCGAAAAGGGCTACGAGCACGACAAGGGCTACGAGCACGACAAGGGCTACAAGCACGACAACGACTACAAGCACGACAACGACTACAAGCACGACAACGACTACAAGCACGACAACGACTACAAGCACGACGACGACTACAAGCACGACAAGGGCTACAAGGGCTACAGCCGCCACGAAGAGGGGAAGCACGAGGAGTTCGGCTTCGTCAACGTCGGCGGCCGCAACGGCATCACCAAGGCCCGCGCCTCCTACTCCTCGGGCGAGAAGCACCACGAGGGCCACAAGGGCCACGAGGGCCACAAGGGCTACCACGACAAGGACTGACGAAGCCGGCGAGCTGTCGCCGCATCCGAACGGCCCCGCCTCCACGTTGGAGGCGGGGCCGTTCAGCTAGTCAGTCGGGCCGTTGGGTCAGGTTCGTGAACGCTTCCAGGTTTCTTGTTGATTCACCCCGCGACACGCGCCACGCGTACTCCTTGCGGATCGCGCCGGCGAAGCCCAGTTCCAGCAGGGTGTTGAAGCTGCCGTCCGCCGCCTCCAGAACGCTCCCCAGCAAGCGGTCCACGTCGTCGGGGGTCACCGCCGAGAGCGGCATCCTGCCGGTCAGGTAGATGTCGCCGAGGCTGTCGATCGCGTAACTCAGGCCGTACAGGCGCAGATTGCGCTCCAGCAGCCAGCGGTGCACCGCCGCGTCGTTCTCGTCCGGGTGACGGATCACGAAGGCGTTGATGGAGAGGGAGTGGCGACCGACGATCAAGGAGCACGTCGTGGAGAGCTTGCGGGTGCCGGGGAGTTTCACCACGTACGAGCCGGGCTCAGGACTCTCCCACTCCAGCTCCGCGTCCTTCAGCGTCTGCTCTAGCGTCTCGATGCCCTGCTGCTGCGCGTCAGCCATGGTGCGAGCGTACGCGACGGCGGTGTTCGTGCATCGCGGCCATGTACACGTCGGCCGTGGCGGACGCGGCGGTGTCCCAGCCGAAGGACTGGGCGTGGCGGGCGGCCGCCGTGCCCATCCGGTCCGCCAGGCCCGGCTCGTCGATGAAGCGCCGCAGCGCGCGGGCGTATCCGGCCGGGTCGTGGCCCTCGACGAGGATGCCGGTCTGCCCGTCCCGTACGGCTACCGGGAGGCCGCCGACCGCCGCCGCGACGACCGGCGTGCCGGACGCCTGGGCCTCTATCGCGACCAGGCCGAACGATTCGCTGTAGGAGGGCATGACCAGCGCGGAGGCCGCCCGGAACCAGTCCGCCAGGTGGTCCTGGCCGACCGGCGGGCGGAAGCGTACGACGTCGGCGATGCCCAGGCGGGCCGCCAGCTTCTGCAGGCCCTCCGGCTTGGCGAGGCCGCTGCCGCTCGGTCCGCCGACGACCGGTACGACGATTTTCGAGCGCAGCGACGGGTCGTTGTCGAGGAGTACGGCTACCGCTCGCAGGAGTATGTCCGGGGCCTTGAGCGGCTGGATGCGGCCCGCGAAGAGTGGGACGAACGCGTCCTGGGGGAGGTCCAGGCGGTGGCGGGCCGCTGCCCGGCCGTCGGCCGGGCGGAAGCGGTCCAGGTTCACGCCCGGGTGTACGACGGCGATCTTGGCGGGGTCGGCTTCGTAGAAGCGGGCCAGTTCGTCCGCCTCCTCCGCCGTGTTGGCAATGAGGCGGTCCGCGGCCCGTACGATCTGCGTCTCGCCGATGACGCGCGCGGCCGGCTCGGGGGTGTCGCCCTCTGCCAGCGCCGCGTTCTTCACCTTCGCCATGGTGTGCATGGCGTGGACGAGGGGCGCGCCCCAGCGTTCGGCGGCGAGCCAGCCGACGTGGCCGGAGAGCCAGTAGTGGGAGTGGACGAGGTCGTAGTAGCCGGGGCGCTGGCCGGCCCAGGCCTGCATCACGCCGTGCGTGAAGGCGCAGAGCTGGGCGGGCAGCTCCTCCTTGGCCAGGCCCTCGTACGGGCCCGCGTCGATGTGGCGGACCAGCACGCCGGGCGACAGCTCGACGCTGGGCGGCAGGCCGCCCGTGGTCGCCCGGGTGAAGATCTCGACCTCGATGTTGATGGCGGCGAGACGCTTGGCGAGCTCGACGATGTAGACGTTCATGCCGCCCGCGTCGCCCGTCCCCGGCTGGTGCAGCGGGGAGGTGTGGACGCTGAGCATGGCGATCCGGCGCGGCTTGCGGTGGTGGCCGCCGGGCAGCCGGAGGCGGGGCGGCGTCGCCAGTGTGCCGGCGAGTCGGGAGACGTACTGGCTCACGTCGACGGTTCTCCTCGCTCGGGATGGCATGGCAGCGAGAGGGCGCGGGGTGGCCCTCCGTTCAGGCCAAACAGCGGAATGGCCCCTTCCAATTTCCGCTTTGCCAAATCATTACTTCAGCTGCCTCAACCTTTACGGGGCCGCGCGGGCGCTTACCCTCGCTTCATGGCCTCCCGCATCTCCCCCGCGCGCCCGGTCGGCGCCGTCACCCGCGGGACGACCAACCCCAACCGCCTGCGCCGCATGGACCGCTGGATCGCCGCCGCGCACGGCCCCGAGCTGCGCCGCAGCAGCGATCCGGTCGCGGTCGACCTCGGGTACGGGGCCGCGCCCTGGACCGCCGTCGAGCTGCTCGGCCGGCTGCGCACCGCCGCGCCCGCCGCCGAGGTCGTGGGCATCGAGATCGAACCGGCCCGCGTCACCGCCGCGAAGCCGTACGAGCGCCTGGGCCTCGCCTTCCGGCACGGCGGCTTCGAGGTGCCCCTGCCCGACAGCCGCCGCCCCGCCCTGATCCGGGCGGCGAACGTGCTGCGCCAGTACGACGAAGGGGAGGTCGCCGCCGTCTGGGCGCGGCTGTGCGGGCGGCTGGCGCCCGGCGGGCTGCTGGTCGAGGGGACGTGCGACGAGATCGGGCGGCGGCACGTGTGGGTCGCGCTGGGGGTGGAGGGGCCGCGGACGGTTACGTTCGCGGCCCGGCTGGGGTCACTGGAGCGGCCCTCCGACCTCGCGGAGCGGCTGCCGAAGGCGCTGATCCACCGCAATGTGCCGGGCGAGCCGGTGCACGCCTTCCTGCGGGACTTCGACCGGGCGTGGGCGGCGGCCGCTCCGTACGCCTCGCTCGGCGCCCGGCAGCGCTGGATCAAGGCCGTGCGCGATCTCTCGGCCGACTGGCCGCTGGCGGACGGGGAGCGGCGGTGGCGGCAGGGCGAAGTCACGGTGAACTGGGCCGCTCTCCAGCCGCGCACCGGCTGAAACGGTTTTGGATCTACTCGGAAGAGTGGTGCACAGGGGGAACGTGGCGGGCCGGCTGTTCGTCAGAAACCTGTGGGTGGGAGCCTCTGTCGTTTTCACGGACGGCATGGCAGCATCACGGCATCGCACCTAAGTTACTGACGGTAAATCACATGCGGGGCCATGTGATGAGGGATCCGGGATCCGGGGGAGCTTGTGAACCGACGTCGCAGCGCCGCGACCGCGATCGCGCTGGTCTGCGCCCTGACCGTGCTGGCCGCACCTGGACAGGCGTACGCGGACCCCAAGCCGCCGAGAAGCGAGCAGAGCCTCCAGGCGGTACGCGTCGAGATCGACGCCCTTTACCGCAAGGCCGCGGCGGCCACGGACGCGTACAACCTCGCCGAGGAGCGCGCCGACAAGCAGTCGTCCGAGATCGTGAAGCTGGCCAGGGAGATCGTCGAGGGCCAGAAGAGGATCGACCGGCTGAAGAAGCAGGTGGGGGCGGAAGCCCGCGCCCAGTACCGCACCGGCGGGCTGCCGCCCGAGGCGCAGATGATGCTCAGCGGCGACCCCCAGCACTTCCTGGACGGGGCGGGCCGCATCCGTGAGGGCCAGCAGGCGGCCAAGGGACTTCTGGGTGAACTGTCGCGGACCCAGGCCGACTTGGAGGCGTACACCCAGGACGCGACCGCCCAGTGGCAGCGTCTGGAGTCCAGCCGCAAGAAGAAGGAAGCGGCGAAGAAGGAGATCAAGAAGCAGATCGCCGCCGCCGAGAAGCTGGAGTCGACGCTGGAGAAGGAGGAGCGCGAGCGGCTCCTCAAGATGGAGCAGGAGGCGGAGTACAGAGCCCAGACCGCCTGGCTCGACTCCGGCGTGCTCAGGGGCGCCGCAGGCAGGGCGACGAAGAGCGGCGCGGCGGCGGTCGCCTACGCGACGGCGCAGATCGGCAAGCCGTACGTCTGGGGGGCCGAGGGCCCGGGCTCCTTCGACTGCTCGGGGCTGACGTCGCAGGCGTGGCTCGCGGGCGGACGCGCCATACCGCGCACGTCGCAGGAGCAGTGGAAGCAGCTGCCCCGCGTCGACGTGAAGGACATGCGGCCCGGCGACCTGATCGTCTACTTCGACGACGCCAGCCACATCGGGGTGTACGTGGGCGACGGCGCGATGGTGCACGCGCCCCGCCCCGGCCGGGACGTGACGATCGCCGGGGCCGGTTCGATGCCGATTCTGGGAGTCGTACGCCCGGACAAGTGAAGCCGGGCGCGCGGGGGTCGCGAGGGGCCGTACGGGTGGCCCGGGGCGTGATGTTCGTCATGACGCGGCAGGCCGCCGATCCCGCCGGATGCGTTGCGGGAGGCGGCATACGACCACGGCCGGCTTTCCGCACGGCATTCCGCCGGAGCGCCCGGTAACGCTATGGTCCCCGTTTGGCGGAACGTCGATCGTCGTGCCGCCGCACCCTCGGGGGGAGGGAAGGAACCGAAACCGATGCCCGTACCCGTACCGCGGCAGCGTGAGAGTCCGGCCGTGGAACACGGTCAGGCCGTCCTGCCGAAACAGCAGGCCGGGAGCAGCATGGAGACCGCGTCGGCCCCGGCCGCCGCGGGTCCCGCCGCCCCGGCCTCCCCCGTCGTGTCCGCGAACAGCACCGACCTCACCCTGCTGGTGATCGAGAACGATCCGGCGGGGACGTTCACCGTGCCCTCGCTGCTCGACGCCGCCGGCACCCGTGTCCGTATCCGCACCGCCCGGAACCTCACCGAGGCCGAACGGCTGCTCACGGACGACGTGCACTGCATCCTGCTCGACCTGGCCCTGCCCGCCCCCACCTCCGGAACCTCCGCGGGGACCGGCGAGGACGGCGAGAACGGGGACCGGCTGGCCACGCTGCGGCACGTGCTGCGCCTCGCGCCCCGGCACGCCGTGCTGGCTCTGACCTCCGAGACGGACGCCGAGCGGGCCGCCGAGGCGGTGCGCGTCGGCGCGCAGGACTACCTCTTCCGCGACGAGCTCGACGGGCGCCAGCTCAGCCGGGCCATCCGGTACGCCGTGGAGCGCAAGCGCGCCGACACCGCGCAGCACAAGCTGGCCGAGTCGCGGCTGCGCGCCCAGGAGAACGCCCGCCTGGAGCGCGGTCTGCTGCCCACCCCGCTGCTGGAGGGCTCGAACCTGCGCTTCGCCTCCCGCTACCGGCCCGGACGCTCCCGCGCCCTGCTCGGCGGCGACTTCTACGACACGGTCCGCACCTCCGACGGCACGGTCCACGCGATGATCGGCGACGTCTGCGGCCACGGCCCGGACGAGGCCGCCCTCGGTGTGGAACTGCGCATCGCGTGGCGCGCCCTGACCTTCGCGGGACTGTGCGGCGACGAGCTGCTGTCCACGCTCCAGCAGGTCCTGGAGCACGAGCGGGAGAGCGAGGAGATCTTCGCGACGCTCTGCACGGTCGACATCGCGCCGGACGGACGGCGGGCCGGGCTGTGCCTGGCCGGACACCCGTCACCGCTGATAGCGCGCCAGGGCAGGGCCGCGCAGCTTCTTCCGTACGAGGACGGGGGCCCCGCGCTCGGCCTGCTGCCCCGCGCCCGCTGGTCGCGCCGGCAGGTCGAGCTGGGCGGCTCGTGGAGCCTGATGATGTACACGGACGGCCTGATCGAGGGCCGGGTCGGCCCGCCCGGCTCCAAGCAGCGGCTCGGCCAGGACGGGATGGTCGCGATGATCAACCGCCAGCTGGCGGCCGGACTCCGCGGCGAGGCCCTGCTGGAGGCCGCGGTCACCGAGGCACGGGACCTCAACGGCGGTGAACTGACCGACGACGTGGCGCTGGTGCTCCTGGACCGGGGCTGAGCAGCCGCCCGGCCGCGGCGTCTAGCGTCCGCCGTTGTACGGCCCGTACGGACCGTCGCTGCTGCTGCCGCCGCCCTTGCGCCCGCCACCGCCGCCGCCCGAGACCTGCTTGATCGCGGGCCGTACGTCGACCATGAACACGATGGTCGCGACCAGACCGGCGATCTGCAGGAACAGCATCGGGACGAAGAGATTCACGGCGACCGTGACGCCCAGAAGGACCAGCCAGAAGACCTTGGTCTGCTTGTCGGTGGCGCGGTACGCGTCCTCGCGGGCCGTCGCGGCGAAGAACAGCGCGACCACGGCGAGGAGGAGCATGGCGAGGTTGAGCAACGACAACAGAGTGCCGAATCCCTGGAGCAACATGCTGTACACCGCCTAGAGAGTGGATGAGCGCCTCGCGGCCAAGGTACCCGGACAACGAGCCGGACACCCATAGAGGTGCCCGGCTCGCGCCCGTACAGCCCTGGTCGCCTGCTCGCCGTGTCTGCCCTACTTCTCGGCGGCCGGCGTGGCCTTCTTCGCCGGCGCCTTGCGTGCGGCGGGGGTCTTCTTCGCCGGAGCGGCCTTGGCCTCGGCGGCCTTCGGCCCGTCCGCCCTGGGCTCCGGGTCGGGCTCGACGGCGACGGCGATCTCGTTGATCTCCTCGGCCGCCTCGCCGCGCCAGGCCTTCACGCTCTGCTCACCGTGCTCGGCGACCTTCTCGTACGCCTCACGCGCCTTGACCGCGTACTCGGCGGCCACGCCCACGCTCCGCAGCGCCAGGTCCTGGGCCTGCTCGCCCAGCTTCTTCACATCGGTGTCGAGCGTGCCGAGCACCTCGGTGACCTTGGCCTGAACGGTGGCCTGGGCCTCCTTGGCGCGGCTGGTCACCTTCTCCTGGACGGCCTTGGGGTCGGTGTTGCGCACGGCGTCGATACGCGCCGGGGCCTCGGCGCGCAGCTGCTCGATCAGCGCCGGCACCTTCTTCGCCTGCTGTACGGCGAGGTCCGCGGTGCCGGCCGCGAAGTAGAGGGGGGTCGGGTCGGTGAGGGTCTTACGCAGGTCATCGGTGATGGCCATGACTGTGGTCCTCCCGGAGCTCAGTTCACTGTGAGGGTGGTGTGCCGGCATCACTGCCGTCGTCGGCCGTGCGGGGGCGGCCGGCAGGGGCGTCCGACGGGACATCCGAGGGGACATCCGTCGCGTTCTCTTTGCGGAACGACTCGTAGATCTGCAGCAGCACCTGCTTCTGCCGCTCGTTTATCGACGGGTCGGCGAGGATGACGGCACGCGTCTCCAGCTCCTCGCGCTCCCGCTCGTCGAGGATCCCGGCCTGTACGTACAGCGTCTCGGCGGAGATCCGCAGCGCCTTCGCGAGCTGCTGCAGGATCTCCGCACTCGGCTTGCGCAGCCCGCGCTCGATCTGGCTGAGGTACGGATTGGACACCCCGGCGGCGTCGGCGAGCTGCCGCAACGACAGCTGCGCGGTGCGCCGCTGCTCGCGCAGGTACTCGCCGAGATTGCCGACGTTGAGTGATGCCATGCCCCGATAGTGCGCCATCACCGCTAACTTTTGCAAGCGCCTGCTTGCAAAAGTGTTCGCGTGTCGCCCTCGGGGCCCGAGCCCCAGGTATACGGTCCTTGGGGCGCCCGCGCGCCCTCCCAGTGCCCCATCTCAGGAACGGTACGCATGACAAACGACGCCGGCTTGCCCTCGACCGACTGTGCCTTCGACCACCCGGAGACGCGGAAGGCCTGGCAACGCGCGAGACGGCGCGTCGCCGGTGGCCTGGTCGTCTTCGTGCTGCTGACCATCACGGCGCTCGCCCTCACGGGCCTGTACGCGCAGGACATCCGCCGCGCCGGGGCGGGCGTTGTCCCCGCCCTCTTCTTCGGACTCGTCGCGCCCGGCGCGTTGTACGCCTACATCGGGTCGCTGCGCCGCCTGCGCCGCATGCGCAAGGTGCTCCAGGCCAACCCGTGGAAGCACCGGGACGCGCTCAGCAAGCAGGCGGGCACCAAGGACCCCAACGGCGTACCCGTACGGCTGATGACCAGGGAAGGCGGCTGGTCCCGGCCGCTCACGGCGCGCAATCCGCTCCGGTGGTACCGCTGGGACCCGGCGATGGAGAACGGCGTCTGGCTCGCCGGAAGCCCTGCCTCCGGCGCGGTCGTCGCGATGCCGGGCGGCCGGGGCCTCATGACCCTGGAGCGCCACCACCGTGACGTCGTCTCACCGCGCCGCCCGGACCGGCGCGACCTCAAGAGCAAGGACGCGCCGCCCGTCGGGTGAACCGGCCCCTAGGAGCCGGTACGGCCGTCCGCCAGCTCGCGCAGGATGTCGAGGTGGCCGTTGTGGCGGGCGGTCTCCTCGATCAGGTGCAGCAGGATCCAGCGCAGATTGACGCGGCTCCCGTTGCCCCTGGCGCGCCGCGCCTCGGTGTCCAGGTCGTGGTCGGCGACCAGCTTCCGGTAGCGGGCGCACTGGGCGTCGTACGCCGACAGCAGGTCGGCGAGCGGGACGTCGAGGGCGATGCGCATCTCGCGGTCCGGGTCCTCCTCCGTCCACGGCCCCTCGTCCTCCTCGCCGAGGAACACCACCTGGAACCAGTAGTACTCGACCCAGTGGAGGTGGCTGATGAGCCCGCACAGCGTCATCAGCGGCGATCCGGGCAGCGGGGCCTTGCGGGCGTCCTCCTGCGACACGTCGTCGCACTTGGCGCGCGCGGTGTCGCGGACGTAGTCGAGGAAGGTCGCGAGTGAGGCGCGCTCGTCGGGCGTGGGAGGGATATCGGTTCGTGTCATCGGGGTGAATGTTCTTTGCCCGTACGACCGTTGTCGAGCGATTTTGCGCCACCGGAGGCGACAGGGGTGACCCTGGATGTTGTCCGGCACTACGACGCGACAGCGATACGGCCAGAAGGAGCGGCACAGGTGACCACACACGTGACAGACGAGAACAGCGCCGGCGACGGCAGCGGTGCGGTGAAGCTCAGCCCCAGCGGCTGGGTGGCCGAGCAGGCCGAGCTGTACGAGGAGTCCGGCGGCACCAAGGGCACCACCATGCAGGGCGCGCCCTGCCTGCTGCTGGATTACGTGGGACGGCGCACCGGCACCGTCCGGCGCACCGTGCTGATCTACGGGCGCGACGGCGACGACCATCTGGTCGTGGCGTCGAAGGGCGGCTCGGACGAGCACCCCCTGTGGTACTTGAACATCCAGGACAACCCGGACGTACAACTGCGCGTCGGTACCGAGCGGTTCCCGGCCCGCGCCGAGACGCTCTCCGCCGAGGAGAAGGCCCGCGTGTGGCCGCACCTGGTGGACGTCTTCGCGCCGTACGAGAGCTACCAGAAGAAGACCACCCGTGACATTCCGGTGGTACGGCTGCGGCGTACGGACCGCTGAGGGGAACGGCCGAGGCGGAAAGCTGCCCGGGGCTTCGGGGCGCCGGGCGGCTCCCCCATGGCGGGCCGGCCGTCCGGCCCCGGCGGTGCCACGCACCTGATGAGCACTCAGGCGCCTTCCACGGCCCTCGCGAGGCTCGTGCGTCCAACCCCCGGCATTACGTCCGCTCAGGGCCGCATGTGCGGCGGAAGCGGAAGGCAGTGCAGCACGTCCAGGCGGCTGACCGCCCGCGTCAGCACCACGTAGAGGCGGTGCAGCCCCCGGTCGTCGGCGCCGGCGATCTCGGCCGGTTCGACCGCGACGACGTGGTCGAATTCGAGGCCCTTGGCCAGCGTGGCGGGCAGTACGGACACCCGGCGCGCCTCTCCCGCCGCCCTCTCGCCGACCCCCGCCGCGTCCAGCGCCTCCCGCAGCTCCCGCACCCGGCCCGCGTCCGCGACGACGCCCACCGATCCCTCCCGGCTCAGGGCGGCCCGTACCGCGTCGACCGTCGCGGCCACCACATCCCGCACCTCACGCACCGCCAGCTCCCCGTCGGACCGCAGCGACCGGCCCGGCGGTACGTCGACGTCCAGCGCCCCGAGCAGCCGGTTCGCCAGCTCCACGATCGCGGCCGGGACACGGAAACCGGTGGTCAGCGGCACGACGGCGGCCGTCTCCTTGCCGAGGTGGGCGAGGAGCTCGGGCCAGGTGCGGGCGGCCCACGGCGTCGTACCCTGCGCGAGATCACCCAGCACCGTCACCGAACCGAAGCCGACGCGGCGCGCGATCGCCCGGCACTGCATCGGGGAGAGGTCCTGTGCCTCGTCGATGACGACGTGGCCATAGCTTTCGGGCCGCTCGATCAGCCCGGCGACCTCGTCGATCAGCACCAGGTCCGCGGCCGACCACTTGGCGCTCCTCCAGGAGCGCGGCGGCTTCCCCCAGCGGATGGCCTGCCGCTCGTCAGGAGTGAGGAGGGGGTCGGCCGGGTCGGTGAGCACCGCGGCCACGATCTCCTCCGGGTGGACTTTCGGCCATACCGAGTCGACGAACGCCCCGACTGCCCGGGACCGCCCCATCCGCCGCAGCCACTCGTTGCCGGTCGGCCCGGCGCGGCGTTCGGCCTGGAGCTGGAGCGCGCGGACGGCGCGGGTGCGGACGCGCTCGCGGCCGACGGCGTACGGGGGCGCCTCGGCCCGTACCTCCTCGACGATCCGCTCCAGCTCGCCGAGCGGAATCCGCCAGCGGTACGAGCCGTCGGGCACGGCGACGGCCTCGGCGGGCGCCGACACCCGCCCGTACAGCGCACGTTGGAGCACCTGGCCCATCCGGGCGTCGTGCTTGACGGCGGCGGCAGCGGGGCTGTCCTCGGCGCGCACGGGATGGCGCCCGATCTCGTCCTCGACCGTCGACTGTCTGATGCCGCCCTCGCCGAGCGCCGGCAGCACCTCGCAGATGTACGACAGAAACGTCCGGTTGGGTCCCAGGATCAGGAGGCCGCTGCGCCTGAGGCGCTGCGGATACGTATAGAGGAGGTACGCCGCGCGGTGCAGGCCGACAGCGGTCTTGCCGGTGCCCGGAGCGCCCTGTACGCAGAGGGATTCGGTGAGCCCGGCGCGTACGAGATCGTCCTGCTCCGGCTGGATGGTGGCGGCGATGTCGCGCATCGGACCGACGCGTGGCCGCTCGATCTCACCGGCGAGGATGCCGCCCCCCGGTACGCCGTCACTCTGCTCCCCCGCCGCGAGCCGCTCGTCCTCCAGCCCGGTCAGATCCTCCGAGGCCCCCTTGCTCCACGGCGCCCAGCCGAACCGCCGGCGCACCCGCACGCCCTGCGGGTCGCGTGCGCTCGCCTGGTAGAAGGCGCGGGAGACGGGGGCGCGCCAGTCGATGACCAGCGGCGGATCGGCGGGGTGCTCGGCGATGCGGCGGCGCCCGATGTGGTGACTGCGGCCGTCGGCCAGATCCAGCCGCCCGAAGAAGAGCGGGCTCTCGGGTTCCTCCCGCAACTCCTTGGCGTACGAGCGCAGATGGAAGCCGAGGACTTCGGCGTCGGCGCCGGAGGCGGAGACGTCCTCACCCGTGACGACCTGTTCACCGGCGCCTTCGGTCATCCGGGTCAGGGCTGCGCGGCAGAGGTCGTGGAAGGTCCGTTCCTGGCTGAGGGCATGGTCGAGTGACGTCATCCACTCAAGATAACGTAACTCAGTAACGAATTTAACTCAGCCTTAGAATTTGGCTCCGAGTCCGGCCCTCAGCTGCCCGAAGGCCAGACCAGCCGCCGCCACGGCCCCCGGAAGCACGTCGTCCGCGCGCTCCCCCGCCTCGATCCGGCGCCAGTTCTCCTCCGCGAGGATCCGCTGTACGGCCACGATCTGCCCGGCCGCGAGCCGTGCGGCGATGGGGTCGTCCGGTCCGTCGAGGGCGGCCGCGAGCGCCTGCTCGGAGCGCCGCACGTACGCGTGGAGCCGGGCCACCAGGCTCGGCGTCCCGTACAGCAGCCGGTGGAAGGCGAGCACGTCGGCGTCGTCGCTCAGCCCCGTCACGGGCTCGCGCCGGTCGAGGCCCGCCAGGAAGTGCCGGTGCAGGGCGTCCAGCGGCGAGAGCCCCTCCGCGCGCCCGGCGGCCACCACCCGGGCCGCCTCGTCCTCGTGGTCGGCGAACCGGTGCAGGGCGAGGTCTTCCTTCGCGGGGAAGTAGCGGAAGAGCGTCGGCTTGGAGATCTCGGCCGCGGCCGCCACCTCGGCGACGGAGACCTGGTCGAAGCCCTTCTCCAGGAACAGGGCGATCGCGGCATCGGAGATCACCCGGTACGTCCGCTGCTTCTTCCGCTCGCGCAAACCACTCATGAGGACGAAGCGTACGCGCTTGACCTCAACAGAACTTGAGGTCACGGACCCGCGGACGACCGCGCCACAGGGGCCCTGGCTGCCGCGATCCCTGCCGGACGCGCTGTTCAGGCCGAGGACGGCGTGAGGATCAGGCCCGGGCCATCGCCCGTACCGTCGCGAGCACCGGCTCCAGGGTGTCCACGACGACCTCCGCGCCCGCCCCGCGCAGCCGCTGTACCCGCGTCTCGTCGCGCGCGTAGCCGAGGAACCGTACGCCCGCCTCCTGCGCCGCGAAGAGGTCCGACGGTGTGCCGCCGATCATCAGCGTCGCGCCCGGGCAGGCGTCCAAGCCGGTCAGGGCGCGGTTGACGCAGTCCGGGTCCGGCTTGATCCGGCTCAGGTCAGTCGTACGGCCGTAGAAGTGCGGCACGAAGCAGCCGGCGAGGCCACGGCCGGTCAGGTACTGCTCCGCGACCAGCGGGGAGTTGTCCGTCGCGATCGCGAGGCGGCTGCCGACCGCGCTCCAGGTGCGTATCAGCGGGTCGGCGTAAGGGGTGGGCCGGGCGGTGGCGGCGGCGCGGAGTTCCTCGCGGGTGAGCTCTTCCTCCAGGGCCTGGACCAGTTCGCTGCCGGGGAGGATCCGGGCCACGGCCCGCAGGACGGCGAGCGGGTCGTCCGAAGCCAAGTCCTCCTCGGCCGGCAGCACATGGCGGTCGCGTTTCTTCAGCCAGTCGACCAGGCTGTCCGCCACGTCGTGCGCCCGGTGGCCCGCGAAGAGCCGGCAAATGGGGCCGTCGAAGTCGAAGAGCACGCATTCCGCACCCTTGATCAGATTCCGCAGTTGCTCGGTCACCGGTGCCACCTGTTCGCCTCGAGTCACATCAGGAGTCGCCAGGAAAGTGTCGGGGCCGACGTGACGGGTTTCCAGAGGGCGTCGAACCCTCGGAACAGGCTCAGAAGATGTCCGGGCACCACGGTCGCCTGGACGTACGGAACAGGGCGTCGGCAACGGCGGCGGCGCCCGCCGACTCCTCCGTGACCCGGCCGAGCGCGACCAGCCGCACCGCGGACTCCTCCCCCAGGTACAGCGACCCCAACTCCCGCACGCCCAGCGTCAGATCGGGTGACTCGGCCGAAGGCGCACACACCGCCCCGTCCGCCGAGGCGTCCAGCCAAAACCGCCCGCCGGCCGGCCCCGCCGCATCATGCACCTCCAGTACGAGCGAGCCGGGCACCGCGTACGTGCGGGCCTCCAGGGCCCGTACGACGTCCAGCAGCCGCACCCACAGGAAATCCGCCTGGGTGACGATCCTGGCGGCCCGGGGATCCGGGAGCAGGAGGGGAAGCAGATCGTCACTGGCGCGGTATCCGGACCGTACCGTCGTGATCCAGTCGACCGCGCAGACGAAGTGCCACAGCGCGCGCTCCGCCGCCGGCGACACCGCGATCATGTCGCGTACGGTCGCCGTGTTCAGCGGCTGCTTGCCGTCGCCCCACTTCTCGTCGGCCTGGTAGACCAGCAGCCCCTCCACCTCGCCCCGCGCCGACCGGTACACGGCGTAGAACGGCTCGGTCCAGGGCTGGAACGACAGGACCACCTGTCCCGTGCCGAGCTGCCACCAGCGCTCGTCCCGGTCGATCGCGCCGTGCTGCGTCGCGCGGAAGCGCTCGTGCAGTTCAGGCCCGAGCTTCCGTACCTCGGCCCCGTCGATCAGATCGATCCGGCCCCCGTCGCCGGGCCCCGCCCAGCGCGTGTCGAGCCCGGCCCTGGGTACGTCGATCTCCCACTCGGTGATCGACGCGGCGGGCCCAAACCCGTACCGCCCGTAGATCGGATACTCGGCGGCGATCAGCGTCGACAGCACATCCCCGCGCTCCTTCGCCGCCGCGAGGTCCGCGTCCATCATCCGGCTGAGCAGCCCCCGGCGGCGGTGCGTCGGCGACACGGTCACGTTCGACACAGCACTCGCGGGGACCTTCGCGCCGCCCGGCACGGTGAGCTCCTGGGCGAAGGAGCGGTACGTCGCGACACAGCGCCCGGCGTCGAACGCGCCCCGGATGCGCGGCAGGCCCATATGCGGCAGGCGCTCCGCCGCTTCGTCCTCCGGGATGACGGGCGGCCGGAGGAAGCCGGTGGCGAGTGCGCGCAGCCAGTCGGTGAATTCTGACTCGGTGATCGTGCGTACGTCGACACTCATGCGCCCACGCTAAGCACACCGGACACGACCTGTCGCGTGCTTTTCCCGGCCTCAGAACGCCGCCCGTATCTCCCCCACCTCAGCGGCTCCGCCCATCAGCGGCGCCCGCCCGATCCGCTCCACCACCGGCCCGTCCACGCCGAGCCGCCGCAGCGCCCGCGCCAGCACCGGTCCCAGGGCGCGCGTCGCACCGTCGTCGACCTTGAACGCGAGGGCGCGGCCGTCCGGGAGGGCCACCGCCTGGACCGCCTCGGCGCCCATCTTGGACAGCGTGCCCGGCACCTCGCGCATCAGCCAGGTGTCGGGGCGGCGCGTACCGGCGACGTACTCCGGGTGCGCGCGCATCGCGTCCGCGACGCGGCGCTCGGCCGTACCCGGCTCGGCCAGCACGAAGCTGCGGAACGCCGTCGCGAGACCGACCAGGCTGATCCCCATCAGCGGCGCGCCGCACCCGTCCGTACCCACCGCCGCGACGCGCTCGCCGCTCGCCTCCTCGACCACGCGCAGCACGAGCTGCTGCAACGGATGCGCCGGATCCAGACAAGAGGCCGTGTCCCACCCGTTCAGCCCGCACACCGCCAGCATCGCCGCGTGCTTGCCCGAACAGTTCATCGTGAGCCGCTCCCGCACACCGCCCGCCGCCAGGTACGACTCGGCCTCCACCGGGTCCAGCGGCAGATCGGGCGGAGTCTGGAGGTCCGCCTCCGTGAGCCCGGCGTCCGCCAGCATCTTCCGTACGAGATCGAGCTGGAAGCGCTCCCCCGAGTGACTCGCGGCCGCCAGCGCCAGCCGCTCCCCCGACAGGTCGAGCCCGGCCCGCAGGATCGCCGCCGCCTGCATCGGCTTGTTGCTGGAGCGGGGGAAGACCGGGGCGTACGGATCCCCGACCGCCAGGTCCACACTGCCGTCCGCCGCCAGCACGACCAGCGAACCCCGGTGATGGCCCTCGACGAAACCGGAACGGACGACTTCCGCGAGGACCGGGGATATGACCGGGGGCGTGGCAGCGGCGGCGGTGCTGGAGGACATCTCGACCTTCCGGGAACGGGAACAGGACCAGGCTCCCGCAAGGCCGGATCAGGGCCTCAGGTCAGCAGGTCGTCTACTTGTGCTTCCCCATCACGGTACCTGCGGGCAATCTCCGCACTGCAATCGTCCGCCGTCCGCTGAAGCTGTTGCCGCCGCCGCGAGACCTGCTGCTCGTACCGGACCAGCCGCCCCATGGCCGCGTGCAGTTCCTCGTCCGTACGGGCAGCCAGGTCCGACAGCTCCACGTCCGCCAGCATCTCGGCGGCC
Source organism: Streptomyces sp. ISL-99 (assembly GCF_018614005.1). Classification (NCBI taxonomy): domain Bacteria; kingdom Bacillati; phylum Actinomycetota; class Actinomycetes; order Kitasatosporales; family Streptomycetaceae; genus Streptomyces; species Streptomyces sp. ISL-99. Next base: position 50,014 of record NZ_JAGGPC010000020.1, on the reverse strand, counting down.
AGCAGCCGGAACTCCTCGCTGTGCGGGGTGGACATCGTCACGTGCCGGGCGGAGGAGCGGTGCTGGGAAGGGGCGTCCGCGAGGATCTCCGACAGCCGCTCGACGACAGGGGACTCCGGCCCCGTACGCCGCGCCAGCTCGGCCCGCAGAATGTCGATCCGCCCGTGCAGCAGACGCCGCACATAGCTGAGGTCGGCCTCGTCCCGCTGCGAGTCCCGGCGCAGGCCACGCAGTTCGGGCAGCCGCAGCCCGCCGAGATCGTTCCGCGTCTGACGATCCGCGCTCTCGCCGGTCCGCTGTGCCGGTGGTCGTGCGGCGGGAGCGGATGGCGTCAGCTGGATCATTGGCATAGGTACGGGGCCGGGCGGCTGCCCGGCGCCAGGTGTGCTCATGGATTGTTCCGTCCCCTCGACCGGTGCGGCGCGCACCGCCTTCGTGCATCGTGCCACTCTTGACGGGGGCTACGCAGGTGCTCTACGCCCGTTCAGCCCCCGATACATTGCTGCGTATGCGTGCAGTGGTGCAGAGGGTGGACGGCGCGAGCGTCGTCGTGGCCGGACAAACGGTCGGCGAAATCGTGGGCGAAGGACTGTGTGTGCTGGTGGGAGTAACCCACGAGGACACAACGGACAAGGCCGCACAGCTCGCCCGGAAGCTGTGGTCGGTGCGGATCCTCGCAGGCGAGAAGTCCTGCTCGGATGTGAATGCGCCACTTCTGGTTATTTCACAGTTCACCCTCTACGGGGACGCCCGCAAGGGCCGCCGCCCCACCTGGAACGCCGCGGCCCCCGGCGAGATCGCCGAACCGCTGGTGGACGAGGTCGTCGCGCAGCTGCGCGCACTGGGCGCGCACGTGGAGACGGGCCGCTTCGGAGCCCAGATGCGGGTCTCCCTCACGAACGACGGCCCGTTCACGGTCCTGATCGAGGTCTGAGGCAGCGCGGAGCGCGGACCTACGGCTCTACGACGACTTCCTGCGCCGCCGCCGTGTTCCCCGCCAGCAGCTCCGCGTCCACCGGCACATTGCGCTTGACGAGCGCGAGCGCGATCGGCCCCAGCTCGTGGTGGCGGGCCGACGTGGTGACGAACCCGAGCTGGCGCCCCTCCTCACCGTCCGCCGCCAGCCGCACCGGCGTCCCCGGCCCCGGCAGCAGCACATCGCTGCCGTCCAGGTGCAGGAAGACGAGCCGCCGCGGCGGCTTCCCCAGGTTCTGGACGCGGGCGACCGTCTCCTGCCCCCGGTAGCAGCCCTTCTGGAGGTGTACGGCGCTGCCGATCCAGCCCAGCTCGTGCGGGATGGTGCGGTGGTCCGTCTCGAAGCCGAGGCGCGGCCGGTGGGCCTCGACGCGCAGGGCCTCGTACGCGAGGATGCCGGCCGCCGGGCCGTGAGTCCCGGCGTACGCCTCCAGCTCACCGCGCGGCAGGAAGAGGTCACGGCCGTGCGAGGTCTCGCGTACGGCCACGCCTTCGGGCACGTCGGCGATCGAGCCGGCCGGCAGGTGGACGACCGCGAAGTCCTCGGTCCGGTCGGCGGTCTCCACCCGGTAGAAGAACTTCATCGACTCCAGGTACGCGATGAGATCGCCCTGCGTACCCGGCTCGACGTGCATCCACACCGTCTCGCCGTCGTCGACGAGGTACATCGCGTGCTCGACATGACCGTGCGCGGAGAGGACCAGCGCCTCGGTGGCCCGGCCCGCCGGAAGATCGCTGACGTGCTGCGTGAGCAGGAGGTGCAGCCAGCTCAGCCGGTCGTCACCGCTGACGGTGACGACGCCGCGGTGCGAGAGGTCGACGAAACCTTTGCCGTCGGCGAGCGCGCGCTGCTCGCGGAACAGGTCTCCGTAGTGCGCGGCGACACCTTCGTCGCGCCCTTCGGCGGGGACGGCGCCGGGCAGGGACAGCAGGGGGCTTGCCGGTGAGTGTGGCTGCATACCCGCCAGCCTACGACTCGGTGGTTGAAGCCTGCGCCGAAGCCCTGGCGGCACACTTCTCGCAGCGCCCGAAGATCGCGAAATGCTTCATGTCCGTCTCGAAGCCGAACGTCTCGCGCAGCTTGGCCGTGAAGTCGGCGGCGACCGCGATGTCGGCCTCGATCACGTTCGTACAGTCCCGGCAGACCAGGTGGATGTGGTGGTGGCGGTCCGCCAGGTGGTACGTCGGGGCCCCGTGCCCCAGGTGCGCGTGGCTGACCAGGCCCAGCTCCTCCAGGAGCTCCAGCGTCCGGTAGACGGTGGAGATGTTCACACCGGACGCGGTCTTGCGTACCTCGACGAGGATGTCGTCGGGTGTCGCGTGCTCCAGGGTGTCCACGGCCTCCAGGACAAGCTGACGCTGGGGCGTCAGCCGGTAGCCGCGCTGCCGCAGGTCGCTTTTCCAGTCGGTGCTCACCACGTGCCCAGTGTAGGCAGCGCGGCGAGCGACCGACGGGGTGTCCGGCCTACTTGAAGAAGGCGATGCCGTCGTCGGGCAGGTCCTTGAGGTCCTTCGCCCACTCGCTCGGGTCGACGACCTTCTTCAGGTGCGCCGACATGTAGGGGCGGAGCTCGACGTCCGGGGTGGCCTTCTCGCCGACCCACATCAGGTCGCTCTTCACGTAGCCGTAGAGACGCTTGCCGCCGCTGTACGGCCCCGAGGCGGCGGTGCGCGCCACCGCGTCCGTCACCAGGTCGATCTGCGGCTTCTGGTCGGCCAGCTCGCCGTACCAGATCTCGACGACGCCCTGGTCGCGGATCATGACGACCTCGACCTTGCGGTCCTTGTCGATGCGCCAGTAACCGGTCTCGCTCTCCAGCGGGCGGACCTTCTTGCCCTCGTTGTCGAGCACCCAGGTGTGCGAGACGTACTCGAGGAAGTCCCGGCCGTCGTGGGTGAAGCTGACCTCCTGGCCGAAGTTGCACTTCTCGGCGCCGGGGAAGTCGGAAACGCCCGCACCCTCCCAGTTACCGAGGAGGAAGACGAGGGGGACGAGGTCCGGGTGGAGGTCGGACGGGATCTCGATCATGAGCTGCTCAGACGATCTGTGAGGGGGAGGGTGGGTTAGCGCTGACCCTGGTAGAGCTTCTTCACGGTCAGACCGGCGAAGGCGAGAACGCCGACGCAGACCAGAACCAGCAGGGCTTCGAAGAAAATCGTCAGCACGGGGTTGCTCCTTGCACGAGCGGTGGGCAGTACGGGGCCGGGCCCCAGCTTAGTCGGCGGCTGCCCAGCCTTCTCTGCGAGGGGCGCCCCGGCGTCGGCGGCCGTCGCGGTACGGCGGCGGATTACAGTTCGGGCATGGCGAAGAAGCTCGTGATCAAGGTGACCGCCGGGGCCGACGCCCCCGAGCGGTGTTCGCAGGCGTTCACGGTGGCGGCGGTGGCCGTCGCCAGTGGGGTGGAGGTCTCGCTCTGGCTGACCGGCGAGTCCTCGTGGTTCGCGCTGCCCGGCCGCGCGGCCGAGTTCGAACTGCCGCACGCGGCGCCGCTGCCGGACCTGATCGAGTCGATCACGGCGGCAGGACAGATCACCCTGTGCACGCAGTGCGCGGCGCGGCGGGAGATCACCGAGAAGGACGTGATCGAAGGCGTACGGATCGCCGGCGCCCAGGTCTTCGTCAGCGAGGTCATGGCGGACGACGTGCAGTCCCTCGTCTACTGATACCGAGGTCTACCGGGGGCGCTTCTTGCCGTCCAGCTCGTCCCACCAGTCGTCGGACTTCGGGTCCCCGGACGGATCGTCCCACCAGCGGTCGTCCGGCCCCCGCCGGTTGGCGACCATCGCCGCGACGGGCGGGATGACCATGGCGACGAAGCACATCCCGACGGCCACCGGCACGGACCACAGCCGCACGAAAGCCCAGGCGGAGACGAAGAGGAAGATGCATCCGCCCATCAGCAGGAAGTAGGCGTGCCGCCGCCGCGCGTACATACCTCCACCGTACGACCGAAGGGCCGCACCCGGTCCAGGTAGCGTCCAAACCCCCTGGGGTGCGGCCCTTCGGCCAGTGGTGAAACCGCCGTCAGACGGCGATCGCGACCTCCGCGAGGCCACCCTTCTGGGCGACGACCGTACGGTCGGCCGTGCCGCCGGGGACCAGCGCGCGCAGGGTCCACGTGCCCTCGGCCGCGTAGAAGCGGAACTGGCCCGTGGCCGAGGTCGGGACCTCGGCGGTGAACTCGCCGGTCGAGTCCAGGAGGCGGACGTAGCCGGTGACGGGCTCGCCGTCACGGGTCACGCTGCCCTGGATGGTGGTCTCACCGGGCTTGATCGTCGAGGCGTCGGGGCCGCCGGCCTTTGCTCCACACATGTTGAAATCCGTCCTTCAAGTCTCAGGCGAGAGGGGTTACTTGTTGGCGCCGAGCTCGATCGGCACGCCGACCAGGGAGCCGTACTCGGTCCACGAGCCGTCGTAGTTCTTGACGTTGTCGACACCGAGCAGCTCGTGCAGGACGAACCAGGTCAGGGCCGAACGCTCACCGATGCGGCAGTACGCGATGGTGTCCTTCGCCAGGTCGACCTGCTCGGCCTCGTACAGGGCCTTGAGCTCTTCGTCCGACTTGAAGGTCCCGTCGTCGTTGGCGTTCTTCGACCACGGGATGTTGCGGGCGGACGGGACGTGGCCCGGGCGCTGCGACTGCTCCTGCGGGAGGTGGGCCGGGGCGAGGAGCTTGCCGCTGAACTCGTCGGGCGAGCGCACGTCGACAAGGTTCTGGTTGTTGATCGCGGAGACGACGTCGTCGCGGAAGGCGCGGATCGAGGTGTTCTGCGGCTTGGCCTTGTACTGGGTGGCCGGGCGCTCGGGGACCTCGGCGACCAGGTCGCGGGAGTCGAGTTCCCACTTCTTGCGGCCGCCGTCCAGCAGGCGGACGTCCTGGTGGCCGTAGAGCTTGAAGTACCAGAAGGCGTACGAGGCGAACCAGTTGTTGTTGCCGCCGTAGAGGACGACCGTGGTGTCGTTCGCGATGCCCTTCTCGGACAGGAGCTTCTCGAAGCCGGCCTGGTCCACGAAGTCGCGGCGGACGGGGTCCTGGAGGTCCTTGGTCCAGTCGATCCGGATCGCGTTGCGGATGTGGTTCTTCTCGTACGCCGAGGTGTCTTCGTCCACCTCGACGATCGCGACCTTCGGGTCCTCGATGTGGGCCTCGACCCAGTCTGCGTCGACCAGGACGTCGCTGCGGCTCATGCTGTTCTCCTCCGGGGGATGGGGCATCCCCTGCTCCTTAAGAGCTTGGGGAAGTGCGGCGGTTATGCGCGAGGGGCTTGTGCGGGTACGCCGGTACGCGGAAGCGGGGCGGCGTACGACCGCACGGGCGGGGGTGGCCCTGACTTCGACCGGCTTCGACTGAGCTTCGGCTGCGCCAGTTCGGTCGGTCGGTCGATCGGGGGCCGGGGAGGGCGGGCGCCGGACTGTTCCGGTCAGAACCCGCTCAGACAACGCGACAGAGCATGGCGGCGACGCGGCAGAGGTCTACTGCCCGCCGCTTCGTGAGGTCCGCCTGTCGCTGCTGCATGGGACCGATCGTAGGGACGTCACGACCGGCGTGTCACCGGCGTGTCGGATGTTGAGACGCGATCATCCGCGATGCGGGACGCGAAGCCGGTGACGGACCGTCGTTCCGGGCCCGTGCGCGGTCGGGGACCGCCCGCTGCCTGAGGGGCGGACGCCGCCGTCTCACTATCCGGCGAGGCCTACGTTCGTACCGGTCACGGAGACCTCAAGGCCGTCCTCGGTCGCCTCGACCTTTTCGAGCTTCAGCCCCTCGGGCAGCCCGCCGATCTGCCGGTCGAAGTCGGTCTTCTCCCGGATCTTCTCCTCGACCCCGGGGATGCCTTCGCCCGGGACTTCGTCCGCCCGCACCCGGATCGTGGTGCCGTCGACCACGCTCACGCTCGACAGCACGCTGCGCTTGACGACGCCGACGCCGGGGAATTCGGCGGAGCCGGTGACCTTCACCTTGCCGTTGCCGCCGTAGGACACGGGAAATTCGCTGCCGGAGGCCTTGGACAGGTCCGCGTACGAAATGCGCGCCGTGCCGTTCGCGAGATCCGCCGTCGCGCTGGAGAAGCCGCTGACGCTGCCGGTCACCCGCACGTCGTGCAGCTCGGCGGTCATCTCACTGATCCGGACCTTGCGGCCCTCCGCGCTCGCCTCGACGCCCGCGACGGAGACGTCGACCTGGTCGAGGTGCTTGGCGGCGACCTGGGTCAGGAAGGGAAAGCCCTTGATCGATACGTCGGTCGCGCCGGTCAGGCCCTGCTGGCTCTGGACGCGCTTCGCGACCTCGGACTCGGCGAAATTGACCGCGACGCGGTCCACGATCACGAAAATGCCACCCAGAATAACGGCGACAACCAGCAGTCTTCGCAGTGCTCGCATGGCTTACAGGTCCCCCACAACTCGTCGAGCCGGTCCGGCTCCTACTTGCGCACTCGTCCAAGCCCCCTTGACGAGTGCGAGCCTACTGCCAGGTAATCACAGGCGTCAGGCGACGACCCGGCCGATCAGGTAGACGGCGGGTGCGGCGGCGGCAAGCGGCAGCGCCACTCCCGCCGTCATGTGGACGAAGCGGGAGGGGTAGTCGTAGCTGGCGACGCGCAGGCCGATCAGCGCGCAGACCCCGGCCGCGAGCCCGAGCAGCGCGCCCTCGGCACCCACGTCCGTCATCGCGCCGGCCGCGATCCCGGCGCCGGCGGCGGCCAGCAGCGCGACGACGACGGAGGCGACACCGGGCAGCGGCAGCGCGCGGGCCGGCACGGCGACGGCGACGGCGATCGCGCCGACGATCACGGCTTCGGGGGCCGCCGCGAGGTGGCCTGCCGCGATGACGGCGAGGGCGGCCGAGGTGACGGTGGCCGTCAGCCCGTACATCCGCTCGTCGGCGGGGGCCCGGTTGCGCAGCTGGAGTACGAGCGTGAGCAGCACCCAGACGCCGAGCGTGCCGATGATCGCGGCGGGCGCGTGCGCGGCGTCGACGGCCAGCAGCGCGATGTCGGCGGTGACGCCGCCGAGGAAGGCCAGCGCGATGCCCTGGCGGGCGGGCCACATGCCGTTGAGCCGGAACCAGCCCGCGGCGGTGACCGCCTGGAGCAGCACGAGCGGCACGACGAGTGCGTACTGGCCGACGGCCGCGGCGCCGGCGAGCAGCAGCGCGAGCACGGTGGTCAGGGCGGCCGGCTGCATCCCGGGCGCGATGATCGGCGACCGGCCCTCGGCGCGGGCGCGCTGGGCGTCGGTGAGGCGCGCGTGGCCCATGGTGGTGGGCGGGCTGTACGGCGCCGTGCCGGTGGCGGAGTCGGGCGAGGGAGCAGCGGCGGGGGCCGCGTGAGCCGGTTCGTACGCCGCCGACGCCGCGTAGCCGCCCGGCGCCGGGCCGTACCCCGCCGACGGGGCGGGTGCCTGGGCCGACGGGGGCCGGTACGCCTCCGGTGCGGGCTCGTGCGCGGTCGGCGCGGGTTCGTACGCCCCCCTCGGGGTCCCGTACGCAGCCTGGCCACCCGCGTGCGGGTCGTACGACGCCTGGGGCTCCGGCGGCATCGGGTACGCGCCGTTCTGCGGCGCGAGGTACGCCGTGTCGGCGGCGGCCGGGGCGGGGTCCTGCTGCCGGTACGGCTCCTGCACGGGCTGGTACTGGGTGTCCCAGGTCTGTCCCTCCCAGGTCTGGGTGTAGGGCTCCTGGGCGTGCGGCGCCTGCTGACCGTCGCGCGGGTCGTGTCCGTCGTACGACGGGTAGGGCTGCTGGTTGCTCATGGTGTGGGGGTCATCCTCCTGCGAACGGCGGGAGCACCTCGACCGTGCCGCCCTCGGCCAGCCGTACGGTCTCATGACCGCGGGTCCCGACGGGGTCGCCGTCGATGAGGAACGAACACCGCTGGAGTACGCGCGTCAGCTCCCCGGGGTGGCGCTCGCGCACCGCGTCGAGCGCCTCGGCGAGCGTCCCGGCCGTGTACGGCTCCTCTGCGATGCCGGCCGCGGCCTTGGCCGCGGCCCAGTAGCGGATGGTGCCCACTGCCATAGCGGCGCTCCTTTCGTCGGCTTCCATGATGAGCTATGCCGCTGTCAGCCAGGCGCCGATGCGGTTGAGGAGTGTCTCCTCGGCCGCGTTCTCGGCGTGGCCCATGCCGGGCACGATCCACAGTTCGCTCCGGCCGGCCGCCGCGGCGAGCATCCGCGGGTGGTCCAGGGGGAAGTACGGGTCGCGGTCGCCGTGGACGACCAGCAGCGGCGTCGGGCCGAGTCCGGCCGCCGCCTCGACCGGCGAGAGCGGCACCGGGTCCCAGTCCCGGGCGTGGATCCGGGTACGGAGCCCCAGGCGCCCGACGAGCCGCCCGGCGGGCCGGCTGACCACCCAGTGCAGCCGCCGCATCGGCGCCGTACCGCGGTAGTACCAGCGGGCGGGGGCGCTGACGGCCACGACCGCGTCGGCGTGCGCGTGCGCCTGTCCCGCCGGGTGCGCTTGTGTGCGCCCCCCGTGCGTGCCGTCGCCGCCTTCGTCGCCGTCCCCGGCCGGATCGCGGTACAGCGCGGCGTGTCTGACGACCACCGAGCCGCCCATCGAGAAGCCGACGGTGACCACCCGTTCGTGCCCCAGCGAGCGGGCCCAGCGGACCGCCGCCGCCACGTCGAGGACCTCCCGGTCGCCGACCGTGGAGCGGCCGCCCGAGCCGCCGTGACCGCGGAAGGAAAACGTGATGACGGCCCCGTACTGCCTGAACACACGCGCCGCGCGCCGCACCGCGGGGCGGTCGACCGAGCCGGTGAAACCGTGCGCCACGACGATCGCCGGATCGCCCTCGCCGCCCCGCGCGGGCTCGTACAGGGCCTCGATACGGACCCCGTCGTCCGCCCGCAGAATCGTCCGTGACGCCGTGCGCCGGGACCCCTGCGTGACCAAGCGAACACGGGATCTGCGGACTTGCCCCTCCGGTTCGGAACTCATGTGAGCTATTCTGCTGGGCATAGGACCTGGGCAACGTTGCCCCCGGGTCCTTTTGTGTTTTCTGACCGTTGTTACGGACAGATGACGCGGCGCGGTCCCAGGGCGCGGGACCGAGCCGTACAAGCAGTGCCGCATAAGCAGTGCCGCATACTCCCCCATAGCCTCAAGGGCATGGGTGGGACCCCCTCCGCAGGGACCGAGGAGGAACCGACGTAATGGGCGAGCGAACCGTGCATGACTGTCCGATCCAGGCAGGTGGCGGACGATGAGTTCTCTGCTGCTCCTGACCAATGCCCTTCAGCCGTCGACGGAGGTGCTTCCCGCCCTCGGCCTGCTGCTGCACAGTGTGCGGGTGGCCCCCGCCGAGGGCCCGGCCCTTGTCGACACCCCGGGTGCCGACGTCATCCTGGTCGACGGCCGCCGTGACCTGCCGCAGGTCAGGTCGCTGTGCCAGCTGCTGCGGTCCACCGGACCCGGCTGTCCGCTGATCCTCGTCGTCACGGAGGGCGGTCTCGCGGCCGTCACCGCCGACTGGGGCATCGACGACGTACTGCTCGACACGGCGGGTCCGGCCGAGGTCGAGGCGCGGCTGCGGCTGGCGACCGGCCGCCAGCAGCTCACCTCGGACGACAGCCCGATGGAGATCCGCAACGGTGACCTGTCGGTCGACGAGGCGACGTACAGCGCGAAGCTCAAGGGGCGGGTCCTGGACCTGACCTTCAAGGAGTTCGAGCTGCTGAAGTACCTGGCGCAGCACCCCGGCCGGGTCTTCACGCGGGCCCAGCTCCTCCAGGAGGTGTGGGGCTACGACTACTTCGGCGGTACGCGCACGGTCGACGTGCACGTGCGGCGGCTGCGCGCGAAGCTCGGCCCGGAGCACGAGTCGCTCATCGGGACCGTACGCAATGTGGGCTACCGCTTCGTGACGCCCGAGAAGGTCGAGCGGGCGGCGGCCGAGGAGGCCAGGGCCAAGGCCGCGCGAAAGGCGACCCCTGCGGCCGTCACCCATATGGCGGGCACGGACGCGGACACGGCCCCCCAGGAGGAAGCTGCCGTACGGCCTGCCCAGCGGTAGGTCACCACGCGTAGACTGCCGCGCGTGGCCAAGGTGACGCGGGACGATGTGGCGCGACTGGCGGGGACTTCGACCGCGGTCGTGAGTTACGTCATCAACAACGGACCCCGGCCGGTCGCCCCGGCCACGCGCGAGCGTGTCCTCGCCGCGATCAAGGAGCTCGGCTACCGGCCGGACCGGGTCGCGCAGGCCATGGCGTCCCGCCGCACCGACCTCATAGGCATGATCGTCCCCGACGCGCGGCAGCCCTTCTTCGCCGAGATGGCGCACGCGGTCGAACAGGCCGCCGCCGACCGCGGAAAGATGGTCCTCGTCGGCAACTCCGACTACCGCGACGAGCGTGAGGTCCACTATCTGCGGGCCTTCCTCGGCATGCGGGTCTCCGGTCTGATCCTGGTCAGCCAGGGCCCGAGCGAGTGGGCGGCCGCCGAGATCGAGGCGTGGGACGCCCGCGTGGTGCTGCTGCACGAGCGGCCCGAGACGATCGACGACGTGGCGGTCGTCACGGACAACATCGGCGGCGCGCAGCTCGCGACCCGCCATCTCCTGGAGCACGGTCATCCGTACGTCGCCTGCCTGGGCGGCATGGAGTCGACCCCGTTGGTCGGCGACCCGGTGGCCGACCACGTCGTGGGCTGGCGCCGGGCGATGCGGGAGTCGGGGCGGTCGACCGAGGGCCGGCTCTTCCACGCTCCGTACAACCGGTACGACGCCTACAAGGTGGCCCTGGGTCTGCTGGCAGGACCGGACCGGCCGCCCGCGATCTTCTGCTCGACGGACGACCAGGCGATCGGCGTGCTGCGGGCCGCGCGTGAGCTGCGTATCGACGTACCGGGCGAGCTGGCGGTGGCGGCGTTCGACGACGTGAAGGAAGCGGCGCTCACCGATCCGCCACTGACGACGGTGTATTCCGACCGGCCGGCGATGGCGCGGGCGGCGGTGGACCTGGTGCTGGACGACTCGCTGCGGGTGGCGGGGTCGCGGCGCGAGCGGCTCAAGCAGTTCCCGTCGGCGCTGGTGGTACGCCGCTCCTGCGGCTGCCCGGCGACGTAAGCGGCGCCTGCGACGCCCATTCGCCTTTATATGGGGCATACACGGTTCTGTCGGGCTTCTCAGCGGCTCCTCAGACGGTTCTCATAACCGCTGGCCAAGCTCTGGGACATGACCGAGAGCCCCCGCCGCAGCGGCGAGTACCCCGAGCCCGAGCAGCAGCCCTACGCCTTCTCGTACGGCGGTGGTGGCGCGTATCCGCCGCCGCCCGCGTACGCGCCGCCGCCCCCCGCGGCGGGACACCGGCGGGCCCGCCGGCCGGTCGCCCTCATCGCCGCGGTCGCCATCGTCGCGGCCGCGATCGGCGGCGGGACGGCGGCCTTCGCGGAGCGCCTCGCCGCGGCGGACTCCGCCGCCAGCGGCAACGACGTCACCGGTACGAACGTCTCGCAGAGCAGCAAGGGCACCGTCTCCGGAGTCGCGCAGGCCGTGAGCCCGAGCATCGTGGAGATCAACGCGACGTCGGCCTCCGGCGACTCCACCGGCTCCGGCGTGATCATCACCGCCGACGGCGAGATCATCACGAACAACCACGTCGTCTCGGGGGCCTCCTCCGTCAAGGTCAAACTGAGCGACGGCAAGACGTACACCGCCGATGTCGTCGGCACCGACCCCGACAAGGACCTCGCCCTCATCAAGCTCCAGGGGGCGAGCGGTCTGAAGGCGGCGACGCTCGGGAACTCCGACGACGTGAAGGTCGGCGACGAGGTCGTGGCGATCGGCTCGCCCGAGGGGCTCACCGGGACCGTGACCAGCGGCATCGTCTCCGCGCTCGACCGGGACGTGACCGTGTCGAAGGACGAGAACCCGGGCCAGGACCAGCAGGGCCGGCAGGGGCAGGGCGGGGGCGGCCAGTGGCCGTTCGAGTTCGGCGGGCAGCAGTTCAACGGCGACACCGGATCGTCGAAGACGACGTACAAGGCGATCCAGACCGACGCCTCCCTCAACCCCGGGAATTCCGGCGGCGCCCTGATCAACATGAACGGCGAGATCATCGGCATCAACTCCGCGATGTACGCCCCGAGCGGAGCGAGCGGTTCCACGGCGGGCAGTGTCGGTCTCGGTTTCGCCATCCCCATCGACACGGTCAAGGCCGACCTGGGGCAGCTCCGCGCCGGGGGCGACGGCTGACATCCGTACCGTGCGAGCCTGAGAGCAGCCGACCAGCAGCCCCGACCACCCGCATCTCCCGAAGGCAGGCCGAGGAAGCCCGATGAACACCCCCGCCGAGCGCATCCTGATCGTCGACGACGAGCCCGCCGTGCGCGAGGCTCTTCAGCGCAGTCTCGCCTTCGAGGGGTACGGGACGGAGGTCGCCGTCGACGGCATCGACGCGCTCGCGAAGGCGGCGTCGTACGAACCCGACCTGATCATCCTCGACATCCAGATGCCCCGCATGGACGGCCTGACGGCGGCCCGCCGCATCCGCTCGTCCGGCGACAGGCTGCCCATCCTGATGCTCACCGCCCGCGACACGATCGGCGACCGCGTGACCGGGCTCGACGCGGGCGCCGACGACTACCTGGTGAAACCGTTCGAGCTGGACGAGCTGTTCGCCCGCATCAGGGCGCTGCTGCGGCGCAGTTCGTACGCCGCCGGGGGGCCGGCCGGCGAGGAGGCGCCGGGCGGGCCCGGCCAGGTCCTGTCCTTCGCGGACCTGCGGATGGACCTGGCGACGCGCGAGGTGACGCGGGGCGGCCGGCCGGTGGAGCTGACCCGCACCGAGTTCACCCTCCTTGAGATGTTCCTCGCGCACCCGCGCCAGGTGCTGACGCGCGAGCAGATCCTCAAGGCGGTCTGGGGCTTCGACTTCGAGCCGAGCTCGAACTCCCTCGACGTGTACGTCATGTACCTGCGCCGCAAGACGGAGGCGGGCGGTGAGCCGCGCCTGGTGCACACGGTGCGGGGTGTGGGGTACGCGCTGCGGGGCGGTGAGGCGTGAGCGGTGCGCTGCGCAGGTTCCGCGCGCTGCCGCTGCGGTCCCGGCTGGCGCTGCTGACGGCCACGGCGGTGGCGATCGCGGTGGCGGCGGTGGCGGCGGCGTGCTGGTTCGTGACGCGGGTGCAGCTGGAGGACCAGCTTGACCGGTCGCTGCGCGGCGTCAAGGTCGACGCGGACGTGGTGCGAAACCTCAGCCTGGGGTGCGCGGGCGGCACGGCCGCCGTGCAGCCGATCGGCACGTACGTGGTGCAGCTCGTCCCGCTCGCCGGCGAACCCTGTACTCTCCCCGGTGCCTCGCGCATCCCCGTGCAGGACAGCGACATCGCCGTGGCCGCCGGTCAGCAGGGCGACGCGCTGCACACCACGGAGAACGCCGACGGCAAGGACATGCGGGTCTACACCTACCCGTTCCGCGAGTCGCGGCAGGACCTGACCCCCGGCCCCCCGTTCGCGGTCTCCATCGCCCGCCCGATGAGCGAGGTGGACGATCCGCTCAGCTCCCTCGCCTGGGTGCTGCTCGCGCTGTCCGGCATCGGTGTCCTCGGCGCCGGCGCGACCGGGCTCCTGGTCGCCCGCGCCGGCCTGCGCCCCGTCGACAAGCTGACCGACACCGTCGAGCATGTGGCGCGTACGGAGGATCTGACCGTACGTATCCCGGTCGAGGGCGAGGACGAGATCGCCCGCCTCTCGCGCTCCTTCAACGCGATGACCAGCGCGCTCGCTTCGTCCCGCGACCGCCAGGCCCAGCTGATCGCCGACGCGGGCCACGAGCTGCGCACGCCGCTGACCTCCCTGCGTACGAACGTGGAACTGCTCGCCCGCAGCGACGAGACAGGCCGGGCGATCCCCTCGGCCGACCGGGCCGCGCTCATGGCCTCCGTCAAGGCCCAGATGACCGAACTGGCATCCCTCATCGGAGACTTGCAGGAGCTCGCCCGCCCCGACACGGCCGACCAGGGCAGCCCGCTGCGCGTCGTCGCGCTCCACGAGATCGCGACCGCCGCCCTGGAGCGCGCCCGCCTGCGCGGCCCCGAGCTGACGATCAACGCGGACCTCGCCCCCTGGTACGTACGGGCCGAACCGGCGGCGCTGGAGCGGGCGCTGGTCAACGTCCTGGACAACGCGGTGAAGTTCAGCCCGCCGGGCGGCACGGTCGACGTGACCCTGAAGAACGGGACACTGACGGTACGCGACCATGGCCCCGGCATCCCGGACGCCGAACTCCCCCACGTCTTCGAACGCTTCTGGCGCTCCCCGTCCGCCCGCGCTCTGCCGGGCTCGGGCCTGGGCCTGTCGATCGTGGCCCGCACCATCCACCAGACGGGCGGCACGGTCACCCTGCACCGCCCGAGCGACGGCGCCGAGGGCACGGAGGCCCTGATCACACTCCCGGGCGCTCGGACGCCGCCGCCCGACGCGGTGTAAGTACGGGACCTACGCGGATCGGGCCCGGGAGTACGTTCACCCCCCGCTCGCATGCACGTTCCCCCATGGCCGCGGGAGTGTGAACTAATGCGCGAATCAGGACGGTTGCCTCCGCCGATGAATATGGTTTGCAGTGTGAAGGCAGACATGGGGCGCCGATACCGGTTGTATCCCACCAGCGTTCAGGAGCGGGTCCTGACCGGGTGGGGACATACCGCGCGCGCCCTGTGGAATGTGGCCCTCGCGCAGCGTGTCCACGTGTACGAGCAGCGCGGCCGGACGGTCCGGGCAGTGGAGCAGTGCCGGTTCCTCACCCAGGCTCGGGCAGAGAGCGAGCTGGCATGGCTGGCCGAGCTACCCGCCCAGGCTGGCCAGCAGGTGCTGCGGCACTTGGATGCGGCGTACGACAACTTCTTCAGCCATGCACACCCTGCTGGCTTCCCTGCGTTCAAGAGGCGCGGGCACCGGCTGTCCGTCCCGCTGCCGGGGCAGGCAGTCGCGGTACGCAAGCTCAACCGACATTGGGCTGAGGTGTACCTGCCGAAGCTGGGCTGGGTCCGCTTCCGTCTCTCCCGGGCGCTCGGCGGCACCATTCGCAACGCCACCGTTTCCCGGGACGGGACCGGCTGGCACATCGCCTTCGGCGTCGCCATCGGCATCAAGGCGGCCCTGCCGAACGGCAAACCGGGCTGCGGCGTCGACTTCGGCGTCGCCGCATCGGCGTACGTCTCCACCGAGACCGCGCCGCGTCTGAAGCCACCGGGCCTCACCGCAGCCGAAGGGGCCAGGCTGCGCAACCTGGAGCGGCGCAAGGCCCGCCAGATCACCTACGCCAAGAAGCACAACGGAGGCAAGTACAGCAACCGGCTGCGCCGCACCATCGCTCAGATCGGGAAGCTGAAGACCCGAGAAGCCAACCGGCGCCAGGATTTCACGCACCAGCTCACCACTGACCTTGCCAAAAACCACGGCTTCGTCGGTATTGAGGACCTGCGCGTGACCAGCATGACCGGCAGCGCCAAAGGCACACTCGAACAGCCAGGCCGCAACGTACGGGCCAAGTCCGGGCTCAACCGCTCGATCTTGGACAACTGCCCCGGCACGCGCAGGCGCCAACTGGAGTACAAGTGCCATCTGTATGGCTCCGAGTTGCGCCCGGTGCCGCCGTATCACACCTCGCAGACCTGCGCGGCCTGCGGGAAAGTGGATCCAGAGTCCCGCAAGGGCTGCGGCCGACTGTTCGCGTGCGTGCACTGCGGACACGAGGACGACGCCGACCACAACGCCTCCGTCGAGATCGAGGCCCGAGCCCGCCGGACGGGCGGCTCGGTCACCAACAGCACGCGCAGGCGCCCCGTGGTGCCGAGTCCCGCCCACCGGCGGAGGCGGATGCGTGAAACCCAACCAGCTACCTATGAGTAGCCAACGGGAATCTCACGGCTTCAGCCTGGAGAGAATCGTCAATTCACGACCGTGATGCGGTCGGCGGCCGGGGGTGTGATCGGTGCGGCCGCGCTGGAGTTCTTCGCCAGGTAGGCGTTGAAGACGTCCAGGTCGGAGGCGCCGACCAGCTTGTTCTTGTGCTCCTTGAAGACCGGGAAGCCGTCGCCGCCGCCCGCGAGGAACTCGTTCATCGCGACGCGGTACGTCTTCGCCGGGTCGAGCGCGGCGCCGTTCAGCTTCACCGAGGCGACGTCGATGCGGGCGGCGCCCGTCTTCGTCATGTCGAGGGTGTAGGTGAAGCCCTTCGACACCTGGAGGATCTTCGGCGAGGCCTCGTTGCCGCCGCTGACCTGCTGCTGGAGCGCGGTGATCAGCTGGGCGCCGGTCAGGTCGACGACGTTCATCATGTTGGTGAACGGCTGGACGGTGAACGCCTCGCCGTACGTCACGACACCGTCGCCCTCACTGCCGCTCGCCTTGAAGACGAGGTCGGAGCGGATCCCGCCCGGGTTCATGAAGGCGATCTGCGCGCCGCCCTTGTCGGCCGGGGCCAGACCCTCCAGCTGCGCGTCCGCGATCAGGTCGCCGAGCGGCTTCTCGGGGGCCGTCGAGCCGCGCCCGTTGATGTCGGCGGAGATGAAGCCCTGCGGCTTGCCCGCGATGGGGGCGGCCAGCGCGTTCCAGCGGCCGATGAGCGAGGTCATGTCCTTCGCCCAGATCTTGGCCTGCTCCTGGTCGCGGACGACGATGTGGTTCGCGCTCTTGACGCCCGTACGCACGATGTCCTTGGTGCGGCGGTCGTAGGTGAGCGTGGTGTCCGTGTAGAGCTTGCCGTACGAGGACGCCGACGTGACCATGCGCGGCTTGCCCGACGGGTCGGGGACGGTGCACACGTACGCCTGGTGCGTGTGCCCGGTGACCAGCGCGTCGACCTTCGGCGTGATGCCCTTGGCGATGTCGACGATCGGACCGGAGATGCCGTCGCCGGCGCCCGGCGAGTCGCAGTCGTAGTTGTACGAGGAGGAGGCCGGCGAGCCGCCCTCGTGGATGAGCGCGACGATCGACTTGACGCCCTGGCGGTCGAGTTCCCTGGCGTACTTGTTGACCGTCTCGACCTCGTCGTGGAACTTCAGACCCTTGATGCCGTTCTCGGTGACGATCTCCGGAGTGCCTTCGAGGGTCACGCCGATGAAGCCGATCTTGACGCCGTTCTTCTTCCACACCGTGTACGGCTTGAGGATCGGCCTGCCGGTCTTCTCGTTCGTCACGTTCGCGGCGAGGTAGGGGAAGTCCGCGCCCTCGAACTCCTTGCCCTTCTCGAAGCAGCCCTCGACCGGGTGGCAGCCGCCGTTCTGGATGCGGGCCAGCTCGGTGGCGCCCTCGTCGAACTCGTGATTGCCGACGGCCGACACGTCGAGGTCGAGCTTGTTCAGCGCCTCGATCGTCGGCTCGTCGTGGAACAGCCCGGACATGAGCGGGCTGGCGCCGATCATGTCGCCGCCGGCGGCCGTGACGGAGTACCGCTCCCCCTGCCGCGCCTTGCGCAGCGAGGTCGCCAGGTGCTCGACGCCACCGGCCGGGATCGCCTTCGTGGTCCCGTCGGGCTGCGTCTCGTGCACCGTGCCGGCCGAGCCCGCCGGGGGCTCCAGGTTGCCGTGCAGGTCGTTGAAGGACAGCAGCTGTACGTCCACGGTCCGCGAGGGCTTCGACGCGTGCCGCGCGTCACCGCCGGCCCGGTCGGCGTCCTGCGCGCCGGAGGCCGGCAGCGCGGCGACGAGGGCACCGAGGGTGGCGAGTCCGGCGGCGGAGGCGAGTATGCGCCGGGTCGCTCGGTGGCTGCGGGTGGTACGACGGTTCGCTGACATCTGTCCCCTTGTGAGCTCAGCGTGACGGACGAACCGCAGCCTAAAGTCAACGCGCGTAGCGCAACAGGGGGTGACGGGTTACGAGCTGGTTGCCTTTGGCGGTGCGTCAGCCGTTGGGCGGCCGTCACTCACTGCCGGACCAAGTGCGCGAGCTGATGCCCGGCGCCGAAGACCTCTCCCGCATCGCGGACGCGGTCCCGCACGGGGAGCAGTCAGTCGAATGACGCCGACGAGAACCGCGCAACGCCCCTGTCGCGCCACCGCCGCCGTACGCTCGTACTCATGACGACTGACCCCTCGACCGCCTTTCTCAGGAAGATCCAGACCCTCGACGCGCTCGACGAGGCGCAGGCCCAGGCGGTGCTGGCGCTGCTCGACGAGGCCGCCCGCGTGGACGGCATGCAGGCCGTCTCCGAGCAGGGCCGGCTCCAGTTGCGCGGCGGGCACCGGGAAGGCATCCGGCATTTCCTGCTGTACGTCGGCGACGGCCCCCTCCTCGGATACGCGCAGCTGGAGGACACCGACCCCGTCGAGGCCCCGGCCGCCGAGCTGGTCGTACACCCCTCGCACCGCGGTCACGGGCACGGCCGCACCCTCGGCACGACCGTGCTGGACGCGTCGGGCAAGCGGCTGCGGGTCTGGGCGCACGGCGGGAAGGCGGCGGCGCGGCATCTCGCGCAGGTGCTCGGGCTCACCCTCTTCCGTGAACTGCGCCAGATGCGCCGGCCGTTGAGCCCGCTGGACATCCCCGAGCCGGTGTACCCGGCCGGCGTGAGCCTGCGCACCTTCGTGCCGGGGCAGGACGACGCCGCCTGGCTGGCCGTGAACGCCGCCGCGTTCGCGCACCACCCCGAGCAGGGCGGCATGACGCAGCGCGACCTGGACGACCGCAAGGCCGAGCCCTGGTTCGACCCCAAGGGCTTCTTCCTGGCGGAGCGCGAGGGCGAACTCGTCGGCTTCCACTGGACGAAGGTGCACGCCGAGGAGCAGCTCGGTGAGGTGTACGTCGTCGGCATCCGCCCCGACGCGCAGGGCGGCGGCCTCGGCAAGGCCCTGACCGCGACGGGCCTGCGGTATCTGGCGGCGCAGGGCGTGCCGACCGCGATGTTGTACGTCGACGCGGACAACACGGCGGCGGTGACGGTGTACGAGCGGCTCGGCTTCACCACGCACGAGACGGACCTGATGTACCGCACGGAGTCGTAACCGGCACAGCACGAACGGACCAGGGGGCGGCGTCAGTTGACACCGCCCCCTTCCATGCATCACCCTTCCACTACTTAATTAGTGAAAGGGTGTTCAAGCAACGTGGTCGAATTCCGCATCGACCGGCGCAGCGGCGTCGCCACCTACGTCCAGATCGTGCAGCAGACCAAACACGCCCTGCGCCTGGGCCTGCTGGAGCCCGGCGACAAACTCCCGACGGCCCGCGAGGTCGTCGAGGCGACCGCGATCAACCCGAACACCGTGCTCAAGGCCTACCGCGAGTTGGAACGCGAAGGGCTGGTCGAGGCGCGGCGCGGGCTCGGCACCTTCGTAACCAACTCGCTAGGCAGCGCCCCCGCCGACTCACCGCTGCGCGGCGAACTCGTGGAGTGGGCGGCGCGGGCCCGTAAGGCCGGGTTGGAGAAGGACGACGTGGCCGCGCTCTTCACATCCGTACTGGACGAACAGTTCAGCGACCAGCTCAAGGGAGATCACGCATGACCGACACCGCCATCGAGGCGGCCGCCCTCGGCAAGAGCTACGGGCGGCGGGGGTGGGCGCTGCGCGAGTGCTCCTTCCGGCTGCCCGCCGGACGCGTCTGCGCGGTCGTCGGCCCGAACGGCGCCGGCAAGTCGACCCTGCTGGCCCTCGCGGCCGGACTCCTGCGCCCCACCGAGGGCACCGTGCGTATCCTCGGCACCAGCCCGGCCGAGGCGCGCTCCCGTATCGCCTACGTCGCCCAGGACAAGCCGCTGCTTCCGCAGTTGACCGTCCAGGACACCCTGCGCATGGGGCTCGAACTCAACCCGGGGCAGTGGGACGCGGCGACTGCGGAGCGGATCGTACGGGAGGGAAACCTGGCCCCGGACAGCTGCGTCCGTACCCTCTCCGGCGGCCAGCGCACCCGCCTCGCGCTCGCCCTCGCCTTCGGCAAGCGGCCGGAGCTGATGCTGCTGGACGAGCCGATGGCCGACCTGGACCCCCTGGCCCGCCACCAGCTGATGGGCGCGCTCATGGCCGAATCCGCCGAGCACGGCACGACCATCGTGATGTCCTCGCACGTCCTGGCCGAACTTGAGGGCTCCTGCGACTACTTGCTGCTCGTCGACGGCGGGCGCGTCCGGCTCGGCGGCGAGACGGAGGACATCCTCGCCGCCCACACCCTGCTCACGGGCCCGGTACGGGACCTGGCCCCCCACACGGTCGTCGAGTCCCGCACGACCGGCCGTCAGCTCACCGCGCTCGTGCGGCGCGAGGGTCCGGTCCGAGACGACTGGCAGACCACGGAACCGTCCCTGGAGGAACTGTTGCTCGCCCACCTCCGCTCCCCCGGAGCGCCCGCCCTGCTGACCCCCAGCGCGGCGGGGGCGGCCGAATGAGCGCGCTCGCCCTGCGCGGCCCGGTCTGGGTCACCGTCCGCCGGCACCGCCGCCCGCTGTGGGCGGCCCTCGCCCTGGTCGTCCTGTCCGCCGCGACCGTCATCGGGCTGCGGGTCTGGACGGCGTCCAGACAGGCGAAGTGCCCGGACGGCGATCTCACCGCCTGCGGCGACGACATCTTCCAGTACAGCGACGCCCACCGCACCAGCCTCTGGGCCATGGAGTACGGCGCGACGGGCATGCTGGTGATCGCGCTGCTCGTCGCGGCCTTCGTGGCGGGGCCGATGGTCGCGCGCGACCTGGAGAGCGGCGCGTACAGGATGCTGTGGACCCAGTCCGCGACGCCCGGCGCCTGGCTGATGGCCAGGATCGTGGTGCCCGCGGTCGTGGTCGCCGCCGGCGTGAGCGCGCTCGCCGGGGTCTACCGCTGGAGCTGGACCTACCTCGCCGAGGGCGAGGGCGGTTTCTCGGCCCTGAGCTGGCACGACCCGTTCACGTACGGGGCGATCGGACCGGCCTCGGCCGCGTATGCCCTGCTCGCGGTGGCCGTCGGCGCGCTCGCCGGGCTGCTGGTGCGCCGTACCGTCGCCGCCATGGCCGTCGCCGGGCTCACCACGGGGGCGGTCGCGCTGCTCATGGCCGGCGCTGTGCGGGAGCACCTGTGGCCCGTACAGACCGTGACCGGTGTCCGGGCCACGGAAGCCCTGACCAGCAGTTGGGTGACCGTCGACGGCATGCTGACCGCGTCCGGCGAGCGGCTCGACTGGGAGCCGTGCTACTCCCCCGCCCGGGCGGACTTGGAGCCGGCGAAGTGCATGGCCGAGCGGGGCGGCGTAACGAACTTCGCCGACATCCACCCGTCCTCGCACTTCTGGCCGCTCCAGCTCGTGGAAACCGGCATCGTCCTGGGTGTCGCCGCCCTCGTGACCGTCGCGGCCTTCTTTGTCCTGCGCCGCCGGCACGCCTGACCCGAGGGGGCGGGCAGCGGCCGGGGTCTCCCGGGGGCACCCCCGGAGACCCCGGCCCCGAATCCTGCACGTCATGTCTCCGTTACCGCGCATTCAGACACGCTTGCGACCCTCACGGAATGCAGCCCGCTGTGCCACCTTCCCTGCACGGGAGAGCCTCCCGCACATCACCCCTTCTCGGCGCGCCCGGCACCCCCGACGCGCGGAACAATGGGGTCATGAGCCAGCAGCCGAGCGCCGATGCCCCTGTCCAGCATGCTCAGCCGTCCGTCGGTTCCATCGCCGCGCACCGCCCGCACACCCTGGCGGGCTCCCCGGTGACCAATCTGGATCCCGACATCGACGCGGACCTCGATGCGTACGCGGAGTACGCGGAAGGCGCCGCGGCCGACACCGAGCTGCCGCAGGGCCGCTTCCTCGACCGGGAGCGCAGCTGGCTGGCGTTCAACGAGCGGGTGCTCGAACTCGCCGAGGACCCGGCCACGCCCCTCCTCGAACGAGCGAACTTCCTCGCGATCTTCGCCTCGAACCTGGACGAGTTCTTCATGGTCCGGGTGGCGGGCCTGAAGCGCCGTATCGCGACCGGTGTCGCCAGCCGGTCCGCGTCCGGCCTCCAGCCCCGCGAGGTGCTGGAGCTCATCTGGACCCGCTCGCGCGAGCTCATGGCCCGGCACGCCGCCTGCTACCAGCAGGACATCGCCCCGGCCCTCGCCGACGAGGGCGTGCACCTCATCCGCTGGCCCGACCTGACCGAGAAGGAGCAGGCGCGCCTCTTCACGCTCTTCCGCCAGCAGATCTTCCCGGTGCTCACACCGCTGGCCGTGGACCCCGCGCACCCCTTCCCGTACATCTCGGGGCTGTCCCTGAACCTCGCCGTGGTCGTACGCAACCCGGTCAGCGGCCACCGTCACTTCGCCCGCGTCAAGGTGCCGCCGCTGCTGTCCCGCTTCCTGGAGGCGTCACCGCAGCGGTACGTACCCCTCGAGGACGTCATCGCGGCGCACCTGGAAGAGCTCTTCCCGGGGATGGAGGTGCTCGCGCACCACATGTTCCGGGTGACCAGGAACGAGGACCTGGAGGTCGAGGAGGACGACACCGAGAACCTCCTCCAGGCCCTGGAGAAGGAGCTCATGCGGCGCCGCTTCGGGCCGCCGGTGCGCCTGGAGGTCGAGGAGTCGATCGATCCGTACGTCCTGGACCTGCTCGTGCGCGAGCTGAAGATGTCGGACGCCGAGGTGTACCCGCTGCCCGGCCCGCTGGACCTGACCGGGCTGTTCGGGATCGCCGCGCTGGACCGGCCGGAGCTGAAGTTCCCGAAGTACATCGCGGGCACGCACCGGGACCTCGCCGAGGTCGAGTCGGCGTCCGCGCCGGACGTCTTCGCCGCCCTGCGCGAGCGCGACGTACTGCTGCACCACCCGTACGACTCCTTCTCGACCTCCGTGCAGGCGTTCCTGGAGCAGGCGGCGGCCGACCCGGACGTGCTGGCGATCAAGCAGACGCTGTACCGGACGTCGGGCGACTCCCCGATAGTGGACGCGCTGATCGACGCCGCCGAGTCCGGCAAGCAGGTCCTCGTCCTCGTCGAGATCAAGGCCCGCTTCGACGAGCAGGCCAACATCAAGTGGGCCCGCAAGCTGGAGGAATCCGGCTGCCATGTCGTGTACGGGCTCGTCGGCCTGAAGACCCACTGCAAGCTGTCTCTCGTCGTCCGGCAGGAGGGCGACCAGCTCTGCCGCTACTCGCACGTCGGTACGGGCAACTACCACCCCAAGACGGCCCGCCTCTACGAGGACCTGGGGCTGCTGACCGCCGACCCGCAGGTCGGGGCGGACCTCTCCGACCTCTTCAACCGGCTGTCGGGCTACTCGCGCCGCGAGACGTACCGCCGGCTGCTCGTGGCGCCGAAGTCGCTGCGCGACGGCCTGGTCGCCCGGATCAACAAGGAGGCCGCGCACCACGAGGCGGGCCGTCCCGCGTACGTCCGAATCAAGGTCAACTCGATGGTCGACGAAGCGATCATCGACGCCTGCTACCGGGCGGCGAAGGTGGGCGTGCCGATCGACATCTGGGTACGCGGCATCTGCGCGATACGCCCCGGAGTCGCCGGCCTCTCGGAGAACATCCGGGTCCGCTCGATACTCGGCCGCTTCCTCGAACACTCACGGATCTTCGCCTTCGGAAACGGTGGCGAGCCCGAAGTCTGGTTCGGCAGCGCCGACATGATGCACCGCAACCTCGACCGCCGCATAGAGGCCCTGGTGCGGGTCAAGGACCCGGCCCACCGGGCGTCCCTGAGCCGGCTGCTGGAAACCGGAATGTCCGACTCGACGTCCTCCTGGCACCTCGGCCCCGACGGCAACTGGACGCGGCACGCGGCGGACGCCGACGGACAGCCGCTGCGGCACGTACAGGAGATGCTCATTGACGCCCGGAGGCGCCGGCGTGCAACACCGTGACACCGCATCCCGACCCCGGTCGGGCCGGCGGCCGGACACCGGCCGGCCCCCGGCGGAGGCGGGTGAGATCCTGCCCGCCGAGGCCTTGGCGGAAGCCCTGTCCGCCCGGCAGGCCCTCTCACCCGACCTCCCCTCCCGTGAGCTCCTGGCGCCCTACCTGCACGCCCGGGCCGCCGACTTCCTGCGCAGCCTGCGCGTGCACCGCGAGAGCGGGCAGGAACCGCAGGGAGCGGCGGACGCCGCTGAGGCGGCCCGCGCGCTGCGCGGCGCGGCGCGCCGGATCAGCGGGACGCTGCACACGTTCCGGCCGCTGACCGACACCGGCTGGGCGGACACCCTGCGTGCGGAACTGGCCTGGCTCTCCGGCACCCTGGCCCGCGAGCACGCCTACGCCGCCCGCCTGAACCGGCTCCTTGAGGCCCTGAACCGGCTCTCGGGGGCCGGGGGCGGCGCGGGCCAGGCCTCCGTGCCCCCGGCGCGCGGTGGCGGGGCGGAGCCCGGGGGTTCGCTGACCGTCGGGGCCGCCCGGGCCGGTGCGCTGCTGGAGCGGCAGCTGACGCTGGCCAGGACGCGGGCGCACTCGGCGGCGCTTCAGGCGCTGGGTTCCTCGCGGTTCCACGCGGTCGCCGACGCCGTGGCTTTACTGGCCTCGGACGTTCCGCTCGGCCCCGCCGCCGCCGCGCCCGCCGCCGAGGTGCTGACGCCGCTCTCCACGGGCGCCGAGCAGCGGCTCCGGGAAGCGGTGGCCGCACTGCCGCTGCGGCGCGCCTCACACCCGTACAACGCGGACGCGCTCGTCCACGGCCTCGCCGCGGCGCCCAGCAGCGAGGCGCAGGACGCCCCCTGGCACCACGTACGCCTGCTCCTGCGCCTGCACCGCTACGCGCAGGAGGTCGTCACGGGCCCCGTCGACCCGCTCCCCGCGGCGCGGGCCCTGGACCGCCACCGGGACGCGGCCGAGGCGGCCGGCGCGGCGGCGTCGGCGGCCCGTACCCCGCGCATCGCCCCGGCGACGGCGTACGCCCTGGGCGTCCTCCACGCCGACCAGCGGCACGAGGTCGAGGCGGCCCGCTTCGCCTTCCAGCAGCTGTGGCAGCCGTGACCGGCACCCAGGACCCGGTCCTCGCCGCGGGCTGCGTGCTGTGGCGCCGGTCGCCGTTCGACGGCGGCCTTGAGATCTGCCTCGTACACCGTCCCAAGTACGACGACTGGTCGCACCCCAAGGGCAAGCTCAAGCGCGCCGAGGACGCCCTGGCCGGCGCGGTGCGCGAGGTCCTGGAGGAGACGGGCCACCACTGCGCGCCGGGCGCGCCGCTGCCCACGCTGCGGTACGTCGCGAATGGCCGCCCGAAGCGGGTCTCGTACTGGGCGGCGGAGGCGACGGGCGGGGCGTTCACGCCGAGCGACGAGGTGGACCGGATCCTGTGGCTCTCCCCCGCGGCGGCCAAAAACCGCCTGACGCAACCCCGCGACCGCCTGTTGGTGGACGCACTCCTGGACTCCCTCCACCGCACGTGACGCGTACGCCGCCTTCGCACCCCGCAGAACGGGCGGTCGGCCAGGAAACGCCGCGCAGTGGCGCAGACCCCTGCGTTTCGGGCACCACCGGCAAGGGGAGCATTCCCCGGCCACGAAACCCGCACGCCACGCCGGTCACACCCGGCTCCCCACCCCCCTTGCCCACCGCGAGACGCCCGCGCACACCACACCGTTCGGCACGGTTCACCTCCCGTTCACTCTCCCCCGTCGGCGGCTTCACCTGTTCTGCCTAATTTCGGACGTACACGGTGCGAGGCACATCGCGAGATGACCGCCCCCCTGTGTAGCTGGGACTCGAGACACCTACCTCTTCGCACGCCGCCACCACCCAGGCCCGGCGGCTCCTGGAAGGAACACCCGAAAGTGAAGCTTCAGCGCAAGAACCGGCTTCGCGCCACCGCGCTCGGCGCCCTCGCCGTCTCCGGCGCCCTGGTACTCACGGCGTGCGGCTCGGACGACAACACTGGCTCCACCGGCGGCTCCGGCGAGACCAAGGCCGCCAGCAACATCAAGTGCGACGATGCGAAGGGCCAGCTCCTCGCGGCGGGCTCGACGGCCCAGAAGAACGCCATGGACCTCTGGGTCAAGAACTTCCAGGCCGCCTGCGAGGGCACGGAGGTCAACTACCAGGCCATCGGCTCCGGTGGCGGCATCACCAAGTTCAACCAGGGCCAGGTCGCCTTCGCCGGCTCCGACTCGGCGCTCAAGCCCGACGAGGTCGCCGAGTCGAAGAAGGTCTGCAAGAGCGGCCAGGGCATCAACCTGCCGATGGTCGGCGGTCCGGTCGCCATCGGTTACAACCTGGAGGGCGTCGACAACCTCGTCCTCGACGCCAAGACGCTCGCGAAGATCTTCGACTCGAAGATCAAGAAGTGGAACGACCCGGCGATCGCCAAGCTCAACCCGGACGCCAAGCTCCCGAGCACCACCATCCAGGCCTTCCACCGCTCGGACGAGTCCGGTACGACGCAGAACCTGGGCAAGTACCTCAACACGGCCGCCGCGAGCGACTGGAAGTACGACCCGAAGTCGAAGTCGTGGCCCGCCGAGGGTGGCCAGGCCGCCAACGGCTCCTCCGGCGTCGTCTCCAACGTCAAGGGCACCAACGGCGCGATCGGCTACTTCGAGCTGTCCTACGCGACCGCCAACAAGCTGAACACCGTCAAGATCGACACCGGCGCCGCCGCCCCGGTCGAGGCCACGACGGAGAACGCCTCCAAGGCCATCGCCGCCGCCAAGGTCACCGGCACGGGCAAGGACATGGCCCTGTCCCTCGACTACGCCACCAAGGCCGACGGCGCCTACCCGATCGTTCTGGTGACGTACGAGATCGCCTGCGACAAGGGCAACAAGGCGGAGACCCTGCCCGCCCTCAAGGCCTTCCTGAACTACGCCGTCAGCGAGGACGGCCAGAAGGTCCTGGCCGACGCCGACTACGCGCCGCTGCCGACCGAGATCGCGGCCAAGGTCCGCGAGATCATCCCCACCCTCTCCTGACCCGGCCGCGGCCGGCCCCGCCACCCGTGGGCCGGCCGCGCCTTCCGGTGCACCGCCGCCAGGAGCGCTCACCAGCTCCGCAGACCGGAGAAACCCGATGGATATAGCAACCCAGACCACCTCGCCCTCACCACCGTCGTCCGGACCCGAGACCAGCCTCGCGTCCAAGGGCAGCAGCCACGCCGGTGACCGGGTCTTCCTCGCCCTGTCGCGGGGGTCCGGCATCACGCTCCTGGTGATCATGGCCGCCATCGCGGCCTTCCTCACCTACCGCACCGGCCTCGCGGTCTCGAAGGACGACGCGAACTTCCTCACGACCTCCGAGTGGAACCCGGCCGGCGACCCGCCGGTCTTCGGCATCGCCGTCCTCCTCTTCGGTACGATCGTCAGCTCGATCATCGCGATGGCCATCGCCGTACCGGTCGCCATCGGCATCGCGCTGTTCATCTCGCACTACGCGCCGCGCAGGCTGGCCACGCCGCTCGCGTACGTCGTCGACCTGCTGGCCGCGGTGCCGAGCATCATCTACGGCCTCTGGGGCGCCGTCTTCCTCGTCCCGTACCTGGACGGCCTCAACAAGTGGCTCGACACGTACCTGGGCTGGACGTACATCTTCGACAAGACGAGCGACGGCGTCGCCCGCAACCTCTTCACGGTCGGCATCCTGCTGGCGATCATGATCCTGCCGATCGTCACCAACGTGACCCGTGAGGTCTTCCTCCAGTCGCCCAAGATGCACGAGGAAGCCGCCCTGGCCCTCGGTGCCACGCGCTGGGAAGTCATGCGGATGTCCGTCCTCCCCTTCGGCCGCTCCGGCATCATCAGCGCCTCGATGCTGGGCCTGGGCCGCGCCCTCGGCGAGACGATGGCCGTCGCCGTCGTCCTCTCCCCGAGCTTCATCATCTCCGGCCGGCTGCTCGACCCGGGCGGCGGCACCTTCGCGCAGAACATCGCCGCGAAGTTCAACGAGGCGGACGAGTTCGGCCGCGACGCCCTGATCGCCTCCGGTCTCGTGCTCTTCGTCATCACGCTGCTGGTCAACGGCGCGGCCCGCTGGATCATCGGCCGCCGCAAGGAGTACTCGGGGGCCAACGCATGAACCAGACAAGCCAGGTAATGGACAAGCGCCCGGTCTCCCCCACGCTGCACGCGTCGCTCGCCCACGCCCGCCTCCCCCGCTGGGCCCCCGCCGCCATCGCCGCCGGGTCCGTCGCGGCCGGCATCGGCATCGGCCTCACCGCCGGCTGGCACAGCCGCGTGCAGTGGGGCATGCTGGCCGCCCTGATCTTCGTACTGGCCACCTTCACGATCACCACCAAGGTGGAAGGCAGCCGCCAGGGCAAGGACCGGGTCGCGACCAGCGTCGTCTGGGTCTGCTTCGTCCTCGCCCTCGTCCCGCTGCTCTCCCTCGCCTGGGTCACGATCAGCAAGGGCATCAAGGTCATCGACGGCTACTTCCTCAGCCACTCGATGAGCGGCCTGCTCGACACCGACGAGGGCGGCGGTATCTACCACGCCCTGCTCGGCACCCTGGAGCAGGTCGGCATCGCGACCCTGATCGCCGCCCCGATCGGCCTGCTGACCGCGGTCTACCTGGTCGAGTACGGGCGCGGGAGGCTGGCGAAGACCGTCACCTTCTTCGTCGACGTCATGACGGGCATCCCGTCGATCGTCGCGGGTCTGTTCATCCTCGCCACCTGGAATCTGATGCTGGGCTTCGGACCCTCCGGATTCGCCGGCGCCCTGGCCCTCTCGATCCTGATGATGCCGGTGGTCGTCCGCTCCACCGAGGAGATGCTCAAGCTCGTCCCGAACGAGCTGCGCGAAGCCTCTCTCGCCCTCGGCGTACCCAAGTGGCGCACCATTCTCAAGGTGGTGCTGCCGACCGCGATCGGCGGAATCACCACCGGCGTCATGCTGGCGGTGGCCCGCATCACGGGTGAGACCGCCCCGGTTCTGTTGCTCGTCTTCGGTACGAAGCTGATCAACCCGAACCCCTTCGAAGGCGCCCAGTCCTCGCTTCCGCTGTACGTGTACGAGCAGTACATCGTCGGCACCGAAGCGTCGGCCGACCGGGCCTGGGGCGCAGCGCTCGTCCTGATCGCCTTCGTCATGATCCTCAACCTGGTGGCCCGCGGCATCGCCCGCTGGAAGGCCCCGAGCACCGGCCGCTAAGGCCATGAGAAAGCAGTGATTCAGATGGCCAAGCGAATCGACATCAGCGGCCTGTCGGCCTACTACGGCAACCACAAGGCGATCGACGACATCTCGATGACCGTCGAGCCCCGCTCGGTGACGGCCTTCATCGGCCCGTCCGGCTGCGGCAAGTCCACCTTCCTGCGCACCCTCAACCGCATGCACGAGGTCACCCCCGGCGGCCGCGTCGAGGGCAAGGTCCTCCTGGACGACGAGAACCTGTACGCCAAGGACGTCGATCCGGTCGCCGTACGCCGTACGGTCGGCATGGTCTTCCAGCGTCCGAACCCGTTCCCCACCATGTCGATCTTCGACAACGTGGCGGCGGGCCTGCGCCTCAACCACTCGTACAAGAAGAACAAGCTGGCCGAGGTCGTCGAGAAGTCCCTGCGCGGCGCCAACCTCTGGAACGAGGTCAAGGACCGCCTGAACAAGCCCGGCTCCGGTCTCTCCGGCGGCCAGCAGCAGCGCCTGTGCATCGCCCGCGCGATCGCGGTGGAGCCGCAGGTCCTCCTGATGGACGAGCCGTGCTCGGCCCTCGACCCGATCTCGACCCTCGCCATCGAGGACCTGATCGGCGAGCTGAAGGAGCGCTTCACGATCGTCATCGTGACGCACAACATGCAGCAGGCGGCGCGCGTCTCGGACCGTACGGCGTTCTTCAACCTCGCGGCAATCGGCCAGCCCGGCAAGCTCATCGAGATCGACGACACCGAGCGGATCTTCTCCAACCCGTCCGTCCAGGCCACGGAGGACTACATCTCCGGCCGCTTCGGCTAGAAGCCGGCCGCCACGCCTGTCCTGCGGTGCTGCATGGCGGTGCCACCGCAAGGGCAAAGGGCCCGCCCCCACTCCTGACAAGGGAGTGGGGGCGGGCCCGTTTCCGTACGTACGGAGGGACCGCTAGCCGAACGCCAGCAGCACAACCCAATAACAGGTCGCGGCCACCAGCGCGGCGGCCGGCATCGTGATGAACCAGCCCATCACGATGTTCTTGGCGACGCCCCACCGCACCGCACGCGACCCCTTGGTCGAGCCGACGCCCATGATCGCGGAGGTGATGACGTGCGTCGTCGAGATCGGCGCGTGGAACATGAACGAGGCCGTGTACATCACGGACGCCGCCGTCGTCTCCGCCGCGAAGCCCTGCGGCGGGTCCAGCTCGATGATCCGACGGCCCAGCGTCCGCATGATGCGCCAGCCGCCCGCGTACGTACCGAGCGAAAGCGTCAGCGCGCAGGCGATCTTGACCCACATCGGGATCGCGTCGCCCTGGCCCTCTACATCGGCGATGACCAGCGCCATCACCACGATGCCCATGGTCTTCTGCGCGTCCTGAAGACCGTGCCCGAGCGCCATACCGGCCGCGGACACGGTCTGGGCGATACGGAAGCCGCGCTTCGCCTTGTGCGGGTTGGACTTACGGAACATCCACAGAATGACGACCATCACCAGATAGCCGAGCAGCAGCCCGACGAACGGCGAGATGAACATCGGGATGACGACCTTCTCCAGCACCCCGGTCCAGATGACCTCGGTGCCGCCCGCGAGCGCCGCGCCCACCATGCCGCCGAAGAGCGCGTGCGAGGAGGACGAAGGAAGCCCGAAGTACCAGGTGACGAGGTTCCAGACGATCGCACCGACCAGCGCGGCGAAGAGGATTCCCATCCCCTTGTCGCCGTGCGGGGTCGCGATGAGCCCCTCGCTGACGGTCTTGGCGACACCGCTGCCGAGGAAGGCACCGGCGAGGTTCATCACGGCGGCCATGGCGAGGGCCGCGCGCGGGGTCAGCGCCCGCGTGGAAACCGAAGTCGCGATGGCGTTCGCGGAGTCGTGAAAGCCGTTCGTGTACGTGAATCCGAGCGCGACCCCGATGGTCACGATGAGCGCAAAGGTGTCCACCGGGGGTCAGGACTCCTTGACGGCGATCGTCTCGACCGTGTTGGCGACGTGCTCGAAGGCGTCGGCCGCCTCCTCCAGTACGTCCACGATCTGCTTCAGCTTGAGCACGTCCATGGCGTCGTACTTGCCGTTGAAGAGGTGCGCGAGCAGCTTGCGGTGAATCTGGTCGGCCTGGTTCTCAAGGCGGTTGACCTCGATCCAGTACTCGGTGAGGTTCGTCATGGTCCGCAGGTGCGGCATGGCCTCGGCGGTCAGCTCGGCCGCCCGCGCCAGGACCTCGATCTGCTGCTCGACACCCTTCGGCAGCTCCTCGATCTGGTACAGCACGACCAGGTCGACGGCCTCCTCCATGTAATCCATGATGTCGTCGAGCTGCGACGCGAGGTTGTAGATGTCCTCGCGGTCGAACGGCGTGATGAACGAGGAGTTCAGCTGGTGGAAGATCGCGTGGGTCGCGTCGTCCCCCGCGTGCTCCGCTGCCCTCATCCGCTCCGCGATCTCGACTCGGGCGGAGGAATCCGCTCCGAGCAGTTCCATCAGGAGCTTCGAGCCCGTGACGATGTTGTCCGCGGATGCGGAGAACATGTCGTAGAAGCTCGTCTCCCTGGGGGTCAGACGAAAGCGCACGTGGGGTCCTCGGGGTGCATTGGATTCGGTCAGGGTGATGCTAGGCGCATCATCCGGCCACGGCTAACCGGCGTTCTTCAGTGTCGCCCATCAGGCACAGTGCTCAGTACGGGCCCCCGAGCCCCTACCCGCAAAATTCGTTACCATATACCCACGAGGGGTATACAGCCCCTTTAAGGACAACGGGAGGACGCGATGACGACCACCGAGGCGGCCGGCGCGACGACGACCGAAGCGCCCTCCGGAGCCTCCGAAGCCGTGGTGACCGACCACGACCTCGGTGTGCACGGATACCACAAGCAGAAGGACGAGCACCTCAAGCGGCTGCGCCGGATCGAGGGCCAGATCCGCGGCCTCCAGCGGCTGGTCGACGAGGACGTCTACTGCATCGACATACTCACCCAGGTCTCGGCGTCCACGAAGGCGCTCCAGTCCTTCGCACTCCAGCTCCTCGAGGAACACCTGCGGCACTGCGTGGCGGACGCGGCGGTCAAGGGCGGCGGCGAGATCGACGAGAAGGTCGAGGAAGCCACCAAGGCGATCGCGCGCCTGCTGCGGACCTGAGCGGTCCCGGTCCGGGGCCGCCGGGCCCCGGGCCCTCCGCCACCCTCACGGGACGAACGACGAACGCTCAGTCGCGCCGCTGCCGGGGCCACTCGTCGGCTTCGGCCGCTCCGGCCGCGAACCCTCCGGCCGCGGGTGACCCGGCCGCGGATCCTCCTGCCGCGGGTGCTCCTGCTCCGACCTTCAGCACCTCGTCGATACGGTCCGGGCTGAGCCGTTCCCCGTCGGCGGCGGACGCCGCGATCATCAACTCACCACACAGCTCGATCTCGGCGAGGGCGACGTGGTCCTGGACGGGCGTACTACTGCCGAGCGGAGCCACGTGCATCACCTCTTTCAGCCGTCGTCGGCTTCCTAGCGTAGGCAGCGCGGCACACACCGCGCATGGCACGGACGGACCATTTCCCCGCCACCCACGCCGAGGCGGGCGGCCTCGCCCTACGCCTGGATCTTCCCGGCGTAGATGTCACGCGCGGCCGGCAGCCGCACTTCGACGGGCACCCCGAACGCGTACAGCAGAGTCGTGGAGGCGACGGCCACCGTACGTCCCGCATTGGTGAAGTCGAACCGGTGGCGGACCTTGCGCAGCCGCCCCTGGTCGTCGAGGTACGCGTCGAACGGAACCGCGTCCCTGGCGAAGCCTTTCGCCGCGGCGGCCAGCGCGCCCCGCGCGTGCGGCTTCGCGACGCGTGCGGCGCGCGCGATGTCGGTGACCCCGCGATAGTGCCGGACGGCGGTCCCGGCCACATCGGCCTTTCCCACGTACGCCGCTTCCTTCGCCCCGCGCAGCAACTCCGCGGCGGCGAGAGGATCCGTGGCCCCGCCGGTGACCAGATTCCCGTCGTCCAGCGTCGTCGTGTCGATCCGCACCCACTTGTCGGCAGGCACGCCCGCGCCCCGGTTCTTCATGTAGAGCGCGCCGGGCGTGAGCAACTCGGTGATGGGCCGGTGCTTGTCCGCGCCGTCGGGGTCGGGCGGCAGCAGCACTTTGAGCTGCCCCATCCGCTTCGTGAAGTCGTACGCCCCTTCGCCCCGGATGGTGACGCGGGTGCCGCCGGTCGCCATGACCATCGACGTACGGGCTTTGGAGCTCCCCGCCGCTACCAGCGCGTCCGCCGCGCCGCGCACGGTGACGAGGGGGTCACCACCCTGCTGGTCCTCGGCGACGGCACCGCCACCGGAACATCCGGCGGAGGCGATCAGCCCCGCCGCGACGGCCACGGCGACCGCGCCGCCCTTGACCCTGTGCTGCTGCACCACCATCGCCGCCAACCCCCAACGCCCTACCACCCGGTGTCCGATCCCACCCGCCCCGCCTAACGATCCCGCCACCGCCCCGGTCACGCCCGCGATCGGCGCTCGTTCGGTGCTCATTCCGTGCTCATTCCGTGCTTACTCGGTCCGGTGGCCGCCGACCACGGCGCGCGGATCCCCCGGTACGGTGGACGCGTGCTTCAAGAGGCCACACCGGACGCCCCCACCCACCGCACCGGCACAACCGAACGCGGCTCCTTCTGCTTCGCCCACTGCTCCTGCGGCTGGCGCGGACCGGCCCGCCGCTCCCGCGAACGGGCCCGCGCGGACGCGGCATTGCACGCGACGTCGACCTGACCCACTGCCCCACCGACCCAGCGCCACGAGCACGCTCGTAATCGCGCGAATCCACACCCGAGGACGCGGGCGTACGCCACCGCGCCCGGCATAAACTTCCGCCCCGCAGGAACCCGTTCCGCCATAACGCCGTCTCGCCCTCCGGGAGGCAACAACATGGAACGGCGTACTTTTCTCACCTCGGCCACGGCCCTCGGCGCCACCGCCGCAGCAGCCGCCTGCACCGGCACCACCACCGGCACGGGTACGGGCACCGCCAAAGGCCCCGGCCCGGCCACCCGTACCTCGGCCTCAGGCACCACCCCCCGGACCCCACCCCCCTCCACCACCCCCAGCTGGGCCGCTCTCGCCCGCGGTCTCGACGGCCCGCTCGTCCGCCCCGGCGACGCCGCCTACAAAACCGCCCGCCAGCTCTACAACACCCGCTTCGACAACCTGAAGCCCGCCGCGGTGGCGTACGTAGCGAACGAGGCGGACGTCAAGGAGTGCCTGGCCTTCGCCAAGGCGCACCGCACCCCCGTAGCCATCCGCAACGGCGGCCACTCCTACGCCGGCTGGTCCAGCGGCAACGGCCGCCTGGTCATCGACGTATCGAAGCTCGCCCACGTCAAAGCGAACGGCACCGCCGCTGCCATCGGCGCCGGCGCCAAGCTCATCGACGTCTACCAGGGCCTCGCCCGCCAGGGCCGCCGCACCATCCCCGCCGGCTCCTGTCCCACCGTCGGCATCTCTGGTCTGACCCTCGGCGGCGGCCACGGAGTCGTCTCCCGTGCGTACGGCCTGACGTGCGACAGTCTCACCTCCGCCACGCTCATCACCGCCGCCGGCAAGCGCCTGCTCTGCACGTCCACCGAGAACCCGGACCTCTTCTGGGCCCTGCGCGGCGCGGGAAACGGCAACTTCGGCGTAGTGACCGAGCTGACCTTCCGCACCCACCCGGCCCCCGCCGCCGTCACCGCGTACATGTCCTGGCCCTGGTCGAAGGCCCAGGCCGTCATCACCGCCTGGCAGGAGTGGGGCCCGGCGCAGCCCGACGAGATCTGGTCATCGGCGCACCTCGCCGCCGGCCCGGGCGGCACAACGCCGAACGTGTCCGTCTCCGCCTTCTCGCTCGGCACGTACGGCGATCTCCAGAACGCCGTCGACCGCCTCGCCGACAAGATCGGCGCCCCCGCCCGCTCGGTCTCCCTGCGCCGCCGCAGCTACCAGGAGTCGATGCTCGTGTACGCCGGCTGCGCCGGTTTCAGCGACGCCCAGTGCCACCTGCCGGGCACCACCCCGGGCCGCACGCCACAAGGGGCCCTCGGCCGGGAGACGTACGCCGCGCGCAGCGACTTCTTCGACCGCTCACTCTCGCCCTCGGGGGTACGCGAGCTGCTCGCCCGGACCGAGGCGTTCACCCGCCTGCCCGTGGCCCAGGGCGGGGGCGGCAGCATCGCCCTGACCGCGCTCGGCGGCGCGGTGAACCGGCCGGCCCCGCTCGCGACGGCGTTCGTGCACCGCCGGTCACGGATGCTTGCCCAGTACATCGGCGCCTGGCGCGCGGGCACCCCCGGCACAGCGCAGCAGACCTGGCTGAAAAACACCCATGGCGCGATGCGCCGGTACGCCTCCGGGGCGGCGTACCAGAACTACACGGACGCGACCCTGACCGACTGGCGGAAGGCGTACTACGGCGCGGCGGCGGGTCGCCTGACGGAGCTGAAGAGGCGTTACGACCCGGACAGGCTCTTTGACTTCCCTCAGGCCCTTTGAATCGGACCAGCCGCAGCACGCAGGGGCAAGGGCGAACCGGCGAGAGGACGACCCGTCAGGCAGCGAGGTCGTTGCGCTCGCTGTCGCCGGTCCGCGGCTCGGGAATCACGGCTGACCCGCCGTCACCCGAGCCCGCACCCGAACCGAGCCCCAGACCAGCGCCGGCACCACCAGCGCCCCGCTCCACGGACCCCTTCGCCCGTACGAGCCAACCCACCTTCTGCGACCGCGAGATCGCCGCCATGAGCGGCGTGAGCAACGCCATCGCGACCGGCGCGAGCAGCAGCGACACGGCCGTACCGAGGGCGAATCCGCCAATGACGTCGGTCGGGTAGTGCACGCCCATGTAGACGCGGCAGAAGCCTTCCAGGACCGCCAGTCCGATCGCCGCGAGCCCGAACTTCCGGTTGGCGACGAAGACCGCGACGCCGATGGCCATGGCCATCGTCGCGTGGTCGCTGACGAACGAGTAGTCCGTCTTGCCGGCCACCAGGACCTCAAGCCCCTTGTGGTCGTTGAACGGTCTCGGCCGCTCCACGAACCCGCGGATCGGGATATTGATCAGCAGCGCGATCCCGGCCGCCAGCGGCGCCCAGACGAGCCCGGCCACAGAGGTGACCGCGTCCTCGCGCCTACGCACGCTCCACCAGCACCAGAGCGCCACCAGCACCATGCCGAGCATGATCCCGTACTCACCGACGAACTCCATGACCCGGTCGAACCAGCCCGGCGCATCCGCCGCCAGTCCGTTGATGTCGTAGAGCAGACTGACGTCGGGGTTCGCCCCATCCAGTGCGAGTCCAGCCATCTGCCGCGGCCCCTTGCCTTGTTGCCTGCTGCGCGGCACACGTGTCTGCGTGCCGCTCCTGCGAACCCCCGTGGTTCGTGCGATGCCATGCCATGCCCTGCGATGGCATGCCGTGCGATGGCCATGCCGAGTCGAGCGCCGCCGCGTGGTCAGCGCGACTGTCCCACTCCCCCAGTCCAGAGAACGCCCAGTCGGCGCCCCCCGTTCCACTCTCCACCGAATGATCACCATGACGTTATCGAAGAGAGATACATCGCCGCAGCTCAGAGGGTGGCGACAACAGGGAGTTCAAGCCACGTCACGCGCCGCCGCGGTCCTCCGGCAGGTCCGTGGGAAGCGCTTTCGCGCCCTCCTCGGTCACCCGCGTCGCACCAAAGTAATCCGGCGTATCGATCTTGTCGAAGCGAATGACGGCCCCGGTGTACGGAGCGTTGATCATGTACCCGCCACCGACGTACAACCCGACGTGGCGGATCGCGCGCGAGTTCGTCAGGTCGTCCGAAAAGAACACCAGGTCCCCGGGCAACAGCTCGTCCCTCGATGGGTGGGGCCCCGCGTTGTACTGATCGTTGGCCACGCGCGGCAACTCGATCCCGACGGTCCGGTACGCCGCCTGCGTCAGCCCCGAGCAGTCGAAACGCCCGCCCTGCTCAGGCGTGCCGTTCCCACCCCACAGGTACTTCGTCCCGAGCTTCTTCTGCGCGAAGTAGATGGCACCGGCGGCCTGCCGCGACGGTTCGACCCGCCCGATGGGGCGCGCGAAGCTCTGCTCCAGGCTGGTGATGATCTTCACGTAGTTCTGCGTCTCGCGGTACGGCGGGACGCCCCCGTACTTGATGACGGCGTACGCGCCCGCGTTGTAGGCGGCGAGCATGTTCTTGGTCTGATCCCCCGGCACGTTCTTGACGTATCCGGCCAATTCGCAGTCGTACGTCGCGGCTGACGGAATCGCGTCGGCGGGATCCCAGATGTCCCGGTCCCCGTCCTTGTCCCCGTCCACCCCGTGGGACGCCCACGTCCCGGGGATGAACTGCGCGATGCCACGCGCGTTGGCCGGGCTCTGCGCCCGCGGGTTCCAGCCGCTCTCCTGGTACAACTGCGCGGCGAGCAAGGCGGGGTTGATGGCCGGGCAGAGATTGCCCCACTTCTGAACGAGCGGCTGGTACAGCGCGGGTACGGCCCCCTTGGCCAGCCCGACCGCCCGCCCGCCACCCGCACCGCCGGCCAGCCCGGCGGCCGCGGAGAAGGTCCCGACGACGAGCAGCGCGACGAAGCTCAGGCAGAGCCCGATCCCGATCCCAGTGGCCACCCAGACTTTGCGCACCCCTCAACCCTCCCCCATGCCGCGCGGGTTCACTACGGTTTTCGCCGCGCGCTGCCGGGCTACTTCGCCGCAGCTGTCACAGGAGATGCGCGAGTACTCCGTGAGGCTCACGGACTCACCTTGAAGATATCGACCGGCTTGCTCGTCGTAGCGGATGCGCTCGCCCTGAGGCCTGACGCATGACGCGTCTTCGTCCGTAGCATCGCCCAGAGCCTGTGAAGGGATCGATATGCACCACCCCGCCACATGGGCCGCCCTGATCCACACCCTCAAGGAGAACGCGAAGCATGGCTGAGATCCCCACCGACCTGGACTGGATCCGCGCCGCGCCAGAGGGCGAGGACGGGCCCGGGCCCTGGATCGAGATCGCGTTCGGGCCGGGGGACATGGTCTACCTCCGCGAGACCAGCGACCCCGAGAACGTCGTCACGACGACCCAGAAGAAGTGGGACGCGTTCGTACTCGGCGTACAGGCCGGCGAATTCGACCACTTCGCCGAACTCGACAACGACGACCCCGCCCCCGCCCAGCATTGATCGCCCCATGAAGGCGGCCGCCGGGGCCGGGCCCTTCCGGCTCGCCCCTGTCGGGGACGGACCGACGGGACGGGGTCGGGCTTTGGGCTGGGCGGTGGCGGCCCTGGGGCGGTGATTGCGTCTGGCATGGGGGCCGCCTTTGCCAAGGTTGGCGCCGGAGGCCCGCCCCTCAAGGGCGCTCCTACGTCGCGTCGCCTGCGGCGATTGCGCTCCGCTCCACCCTTGACCGCCGAACCTCCGCCGCAATGCTTCTGGGGGGCGGCCCCCCGGGGGGGAGCCCACGGCGAAGGCCCGGCAAGTGGCTGCTCGTGCGCTGCCGGGCGACGGGCCGGTGGGTGGGGCGCGTGAGGTCTAGGGGTTGGTGCGGCCCCAGGCTCAGCGACAGCAGCAACGGCCGCTGGTGCGACACACCGCCGAGCACGGGCTTCGGCAAGCGCCGCGCCCGATCGCACCACCCATAGCGCTTCTGAGCCGTCCGTGTGGGACGAAACGCACCCGTGATGGCCAGAAGCGATACGACTGAGACTCGTGGGACTGGGGAGGCGTGCCGGACTCATCGAGTGCTGAGTTTGTTGCGTGTCCGAGCACGTAGTGGTCTCCCAGCCGACGCCAGGGGAGGCCTGGGCGTCACCCCATAGTCGAGGGCGCCGTCGTCATCGGCATCGCACTGTCAACCGACCACAGCCACGCCCCGAACAGACCGACCGACTGCTCCCCCGGTACCGGACGCGGCGCCCCGCAACGCCCGGTGACGCCACGTCCGACCAAAGGTGCATAACGCCAGTCATTGCCCGGCGTCACCCCTCGTGATACACAGAGTGACCATACGCGTTTCCGAATACAACCGGCAGGCAGCGCAGGTCAACGCGATCCTTCCGGCCATACGTGCGGAGGTCGGGTAAAGACAGGCGCCAAGTCGACATACCAGTGCGGTTTCATCAGCGAAGATAGAGCGTGACCCCTGCCGTACGGCAGGGGCGACGAACTACCCGACAGGGGCGGTGACTTACATGAACCTGGCAGCCGAAAAGGGCGACATCACCACCATCATCGGTGGAATCGCCCCGAACTGGGGTCCGTTCGGAACCCTGGGGAACGAAGCCCGCGTCATGATCGAGGTCGTGATGGCTGTCGCCATTCTCCTCTGCCTCGGAATCGCCATCTGGGGAGCAGCAAAGCAGCGGATCGGCGCGACGGCCCTGAGGGACACGTTCAGCGCGGAGCAGGGCAAGGGCCTGATCGTCGCCGGTCTCACCGGCGTCTTCATCATCGGCTCGCTCGGCACGCTCTTCACCATCGTGTACGGGATGGCTGTCTAGCCCACCGTCAGCCAACACCGGGTACCCCCGGCCCACTCCCCCACCCCACCCGTCCGTCGTGCCCATTGGCTGAGGTTGCGTCTCCCTGATGTCGAGTCACCACACCGCGCCCGCGCGGGAACCAGCACGGCTACCGTCGTACTACGCGGAACTGCAAACGGTTGAGGGGGCGCACTCGGCATGAGTCTCGGCGACGAGCACGGCTACGGCAGCGACAGCGGTCGTTCCGACCGTGTCGGCGGCTCCGGCCAGACCCGCACCCGCCTGCCCGAGGGCGGGGGAAGCGATGTGTACGGGGGTGCGCGACGGCCCGTACGGACCTCGCGTTCCCTCATCACCGTGGTGGGCGTGGTGGTGCTGCTGATCGCGGCTATCGCATTCGCGAATCGCGGTGGTGGGGAGAGTGACGCGGAGAGTGTGGCGAAGCGGGGCGGCGGGGCGGAGGCGACGTCCGCGACGGGCGTGAAGCCGGTCGAGGGGAAGACCGGGATGATCCCGTCCGGCTTCGCACAGGACGAACAGGGCGCGCAGTCCGCTGCGGCGAATTACGCCGCTGCCCTCGGCTCTGACGGCATGTTCAACGAGGACCGTCGTCACGACATTGTGGAGTCGATCGCCGACCCCAGTGCTCTGGACAGGCTCCAGACGGGCTTCGACGCCGACTATTCACCCAAGTTCCTGACGCAGATCGGTCTCAACGAGGACGGCAGCGCACCGCCCGGGGCAACCTTCGTCAATCGAACCATGCCTGCGGGCACGAAGGTCGGAAAGTACAGCGACGGTAATGCTGACGTTGACGTCTGGTGCTCGGGCCTGTTCGGTCTGACCGGCGAGAAGTCGACCAAGCCGGTTACGAGCGGCTGGTTCACGGTATCGGTCAAGCTGAAGTGGAACGGATCCGACTGGAAGGTCTTGGAGACCAGTCAGAAGGAGGGCCCGACGCCGGTCACTGGCGACAACCCGGTGTCCGGATCCGACGAGATCGCGGACGCCGTCAACGAATTCGGAGGGTTCACTTATGCCCGGTAACCCTCGGCTTCGCTCGGTCGCAGCCGCTTTGACAGCCATTCAGGCTGCGGTGCTCATGTTCGCCGCCCGAGCCGCGGCAGCGCCCACTCCGTCACCGTCCCCCGACAAGAGCGACAATCCGTGTTCGCTGATCGCCGGCCCGGCACGGGAGTACTGCGATGACGGCGACGGCGGCGGCTCCCGCCTACGCGCTCCCACCGACCCCACCGAGTCCCTTGACCCCCTCTCCTCCCTCGCCAAGGGCTGCGCCGACGCCGCCGCCTGGATTGTGGGGAAGCTGAGCGATGCCGTGAAGTCGACCGCCAATGTCGACTTCACCAACCCCAAGTTCCTCCAGCAGTACGCCGTCGTCTTCGCCGCCTCCGCCATCCTCACCCTCGTCCTCTGGCTGCTCGCCGTCGCCAAGCGCGCCATCCGTGGCGTGCCGCTCGCGACCGCGTTGTCCGAGGCCATCGGGTTCCTCTGGCTCACCGTCCTCGCGTCCGCCTTCACGCCGCTGATCCTCTACACCGTCGTATCCGCCACCGACGGCGTCACCGAGGTCATCGCCGCCGGCACCGGCGGTCAGACCGACGTGTTCTTCGGCTCGTTCGCCGAGGCGCTCAAGAAGGGGGACGACATCGGCGGCGGGCCGATCATGCTGATCGTCGTCTCGCTGGTGACCATCCTCGCGGCCGGGATCCTCTTCCTGGAGCTGTTCATCCGCGCCCTGCTGCTCTACGTCGGCGCGCTCCTCGGCGTGGTCATCTACGCGGGACTCGTCGACAAGAACATGTGGGGCCACGTACGCCGCTGGGCCGGCATCATGATCGCGATCATCTTGGTCAAGCCCGTCATCGTGATCGTCCTCGGCCTCGCCGGAGCCCTCTCCGCCGACGACGGGCCGAACGCCTTCTCCGCAGTCGTCTCCGGCCTCGCCATCATCCTGCTGGCGATCTTCGCCTCCGGCATGATCTACCGCTTCGTCCCCGGCTTCGGCGACGAGATCGCCGCCGCCCGCAGCAACCGCAACAAGGCCACCGACGGCGCCCAGGCCGCCGCCGTCATCAGTTCCCCCGCCGCCCTCGTCTCGCAGGGCATCAAGACCCACAGCAGCCGTGGTGGCGGAGGCGGCGAACGGGGCGGGAACTCCTCACCGCCCCGCCAGGCCAACCCCGTCAGCGGCGGCGTGGCCGCCCACAGCTCCCGCGGCGCAGGCGGCGCAGGCGGGATCGGTGGTGGCCCCACAGGCGGTGGAGGAGGCGGAGCCGTCCCTTCCGCCGCGCCCTCGCCCCGTAGCAACAGCACCCACACGAACCGCGGCACCGGCAACACAGGCACCGGCAACAACAGCACAGGAGGTGCAGGGCGTTGACGACGCAGTCCCAACCGATCACGCCCCGCCGTACGTATCTGATCGGCCGCGCCCGGCCGAACGCGATCGTCGGCAAGAATCGCGAGACCGGCGAGATCGCCCTGATCATCGCCGGCGCGTTCCTCGGCATGATGAGCGGCCTGCTGGTCCCCGTCCTGTCCCTGCGGATCGTGCTGCTCATGGGCTTCCCGATGCTGGCCCTGATGGCGGTGTACGTCCCGTACAAGCACCGCACCTTCTACAAATGGTTCGAAATCAACCGCAGTTACAAGCGGACCCTGCGCAACGGCACGACGTACCGCAGCGGCGCCATGGAAGCGGGCGTACGCAGCGACGGACGTGAAGTGGAAGTGGGGCCCCCGCCCGGCATCGGGCGGATCAACTGGCTCGCCGCCCCCTTCGGGCCCGACGAGATCGCCGTCCTCCTGCACGCCGACCGGCGGACGGTCACCGCGGCGATCGAGATCGAAGGCCCCGGCGTCGGCCTGCGCGACAGCGAGGACCAGGAGGCGCTGGTCGACCGTTTCGGCACGCTGCTCAAGCATGTCGCGAACGGCGACGGATTCGTGACCCGGTTGCAGATGCTCGCCCGCACCCTCCCCGCCGACCCCGACGCCCACGCCAAGGACGTCGCCCAGCGCGGCGACGCGCACGCCCCCGGCTGGCTGAAGGAGTCGTACGACCAGCTCCAGTCCATGGTGTCCACGTCCAGCGAGCAGCACCGCGCCTACCTCGTCGCCTGCATGCACTACTCCCGCGAGCTCGCCGCCGAGGCCAACGCCATGGCCCGCGCCGCCCGCCCCCACGGCGGCCGCAAGCTCGACCGCGACTCCGGGCTCGCCGTCGTCATGGCGCGCGAGCTGACCGACATCTGCGCGCGGCTCGCCGAGGCCGACATCCGGGTACGCCAGCCCCTCGGGCAGGGGCGGCTGTCCTCCCTCGTGCACTCGATGTACGACCCCGATCACCCCATCGACCACATCCAGGCCATGACGAAGCGCAACGCCTGGCCGGCCGAGCTGGACGCGATGGAGGCGACGTATCTGCAAGCCAAGACGCGTGAGTCGTCAACGCGCGCGCCCTGGTGTCACGCCACCGCCTGGGTGAAGGAGTGGCCGATGACGCCGGTCGGGGTCAACTTCCTCGCGCCGCTGCTCGTCCACACCCCCGATGTGATCCGTACGGTCGCCGTCACCATGGACCTCGAACCCACCGAGGTCGCCATCGAGCGGATGCTGACGGAGAAGACCAACGACGAGGCGGAAGCCAGCCGTCAGGCCAAGATGAACCGGACCGTCGACCCGCGCGACATCGCGGCACACGGCCGGCTCGACCAGCGGGGTGAAGATCTCGCGAGCGGTGCGGCCGGTGTCAACCTGGTCGGGTACATCACTGTGTCGTCGCGTTCACCCGAGGCGCTGGCCCGCGACAAGCGGACCATCAGGGCCTCGGCCGGTAAGTCGTATCTGAAGCTGGAGTGGTGCGACCGCGAGCACCACCGGGCGTTCGTCAACACCCTGCCGTTCGCCACCGGTATCCGTCGTTAGCCGAGAGGGCAGACCCGCCATGCGAGATCCGCTGTCCGCCGTCACGGATGCCTTCACCAGCTTCCTCTTCGGGAAGGTAGAGACGACCAGACTCCCTGTCCGTACGTCGACGGGGCAGGCCCAGGCCGTCTACCTGCCGACCGCGGCTCCGGGTCTCGGCGACTCGGGCGTGATCATCGGCCGCGAGGTGTACAGCGGCAAGGGCTACATCTACGACCCCTTCCAGCTGTACGGACAGCAGCTCCCGGCGCCGCACTGGCTGGTGCTCGGCGAGTCCGGGAACGGCAAGTCGGCGCTGGAGAAGACGTACGTACTGCGGCAACTGCGCTTCAAGGACCGGCAGGTCGTCGTCCTCGACGCGCAGGGCGAGGACGGGGCGGGTGAGTGGAACCTGATCGCGCAGGAGCTGGGGATAACTCCCATCCGGCTCGACCCGATGGCGGCACTGGACGGCGGCATCCGCCTCAACCCGCTCGACCCGGCGATCACGACTACGGGCCAGCTCGCCCTGCTCCGTACGATCATC
This sequence comes from Streptomyces sp. ISL-99, assembly GCF_018614005.1. NCBI lineage: Bacteria > Bacillati > Actinomycetota > Actinomycetes > Kitasatosporales > Streptomycetaceae > Streptomyces > Streptomyces sp. ISL-99. Next base: position 6,151 of record NZ_JAGGPC010000020.1, on the reverse strand, counting down.
GAGGTCGCGATGGGGCACGGCCTCGACGAGCGGTCCGGCTTCGCGCTGAAGGTCGCGCACGCGTACGTGAACGAGACGATCATCGACCGGCAGCCGGTCCTGACGGACATCGTCGAGCAACTGCGCCACCCCGAGCCGGAGTCGGCGGAGGCGATGAATGTCGACCTGGACGACGTACGGGCGTGGGGTCTCGATGTGGCTCTGGTCCTGGACCGGCTGGTCGACGGTGACCTGCGGGGCATGTTCGACGGCCCGACGACGGTGGGCATCGACCTGGACGCGCCGCTGATCGTCTTCGACCTCTCCCACATCGACCGGAACTCCATCGCGATGCCGATCCTGATGGCGATCGTGGGCGTGTGGCTCGAACACACCTGGATCCGGCCGGACCGCAAGAAGCGCATCTTCCTGGTGGAGGAGGCGTGGCACATCATCAACTCCCCGTTCGTGGCGCAGCTCTTCCAGCGCCTGCTGAAGTTCGGCCGCCGTCTGGGTCTGTCCTTCGTGGCGGTCGTCCACCACCTCTCCGACGTGGTGGACGGCGCGGCCGCGAGGGAGGCGGCAGCGATCCTGAAGATGGCCTCGACCCGGACGATCTACGCCCAGAAGGCGGACGAGGCGCGGGCGACGGGCCGGGTACTTGGCCTGCCGCGGTGGGCGGTCGAGATCATCCCGACCCTGACCCCCGGTATCGCCGTATGGGACGTGAACGGCAACGTCCAGGTCGTCAAACACCTGATCACGGAGGCGGAACGGCCACTCGTCTTCACGGACCGCGCGATGACGGAGACCTCGGCGGACATGATCTCGGACGACCTGCGAGCCGCGGAGTGGGAGGCGGAGCAGAGGGCGGCGCTCATCGAGCAGCAGATGAGCGAGTCCTCGTCCTCGGAATCGACGGTCGCCTGACATGAGACACAACGACGAGCGGCAGGGGTACGCGGGGCACGGCGAACGCGGTGTCCTGGACTCCCTGCTGGTAGGCCTGCTGGCGTTCCTGCTGGGCCTGACGATCGTGGCATGGCTCGCGACGGGCCTGGCGGGTCTGTTCACCCACGGCGCGTGGCCGGACGGCGTCACCTTCGCCCGTACGCCGCTGGCCCTGCGCCGCCTGATGGGCGCGCCGCACGACATCCCGGCGGCGTGGCCGGACACACCGGCGGACCAGCTGTCGGGGTACGGGCTGTTCTGGGGCCTGCTCATCGGCGAGCTGATGGTGCTGTGCGTACTGACGATCTTCGTACTGGGCATACTGGCCCGCCTGAAGGCACAACGCGAGACGACCCGGGCAGCGGCACGGGCAACCAAGGCAACCGCCCCGGACCACGCGTTCCGTCCTCACACGCACGCGGGCGCGGACGCGGGACCCGACCACGGCCCCGGCGGCCCGCCGCACACGGGTGCGGGGGCTGGGCTGAATGCCGCAGGCGGCGGTCCGGGAGCGAACTACGGCCACGGCGGCCTACCCCACACGGGTGCAGGAGCCGGGCTGAATGCCGCAGGCGGCGGTCCGGGACCGGGCTACGGCCACGGCGGCCTACCCCACACGGGCCCGGGCGCCGGGCTAAATGCCGCTGGCGGCAGTCCCGGGCCGGGCTACGGCCACGGCGGCCCGCCCCACCCGGGGCCGGGAGCCGGGCCGCTCGCCGGTGAGGCTACGGGTGCTGCCTACGGACCTGGAGCCCTGCCCCGCGCAGGTGCAGGTGCCGGCGCGGGCGCCGACCACGGGCTGTCCGCTGCTGGTGCGACAGCCGCCGGCGGCTACGGACCCGGCGCGGGCTCCGCCGCCCACGGGGCTTCCGCGGGCGTGGGCCCGTACCTCCCGGGCCCCGGTGCGAACCCTCAGCACGGCGCCGCCTCAGACGCAGCCGGCGCCCGCACGTCAGCCCCCGCCTCGCACGCGCCCGCAAGCCTCCACCCCCCGCAGCCGGCGGCAGCCGCATTCCCCGCCCCCGAGGTCCCCGCACCCCGCACCCCCCGCCTCCTCTACGGCAGCCCCGAAGTGCGTCGGCCCACCGCCGTGCAGGCCGTCCTCGACGCCGAAGGGGCCGCGCTCGTCGTCACGTCCGACCCCACCGTCTGGGCCGAGACCAAGGACGCGCGGGCCAAGCTCGGCCCCGTCCTCGTCTACGACCCCGGGCACCTCTGCGACACCCCGGCCCGCCTCCACTGGTCCCCCACCACCGGCTGCGACCGCGCCGACATCGCCGCCGCTCGCGCCGTGGCGCTGCTGGCGCCCATACGGCCCCAGGCGCGGCTGGACGCCGCGATGGCCGACACCGCGGAGACGCTGCTGAGCGGCTGGCTGCACGCCGCCGCCGTCGACGGCCGCCCCTTCCGGCAGGTGCACCGCTGGGCGCAGGGGCACAGTGCGCACGAGCCGGTACGTATCCTCCGCACGCACCCCAAGGCGTCGAGCGGCGCCGCGGGGCTCCTCGAGTCCGCGCTCACCGCGTACCCGGAACGCCGGGAGATCGCCCAGGAGTTGACGGCGAGGGCGCTCGCCGCGCTGTCCTCGATCCACATTCGCGAAGCCTGCACCCCCAACCGAACCGATTCGGTCACCTTGGAATCATTTGCGGGCGAGGGGGGCACTCTTTATGTGGTGGGTGAAGCAATCGAGGACCCTAAGTCGCGTCCCGGAGCGATGCCTCTGCTCACCGCACTCACCTCAAGCGTGGTCGAGCACGGCCGCCGCATGGCCGCACGGTCATCCGACGGTCGGCTCGACCCACCAATGACGTTCGTCCTGGACGACGTCGCGGCCGTGGCTCCGCTTCCCCAGCTTCCCGAGCTGCTGTCGACCGGTCAGGACCAGGGCCTGCCGACCCTGGTCCTGCTCCGTTCCCAGGAACAGGGCAGGGCCCGCTGGCCGGACCACCATCTGACCACCGGACAGACCGAGCCGTAAGCCCGCCGGGGCGATCGACCTCCTCCCCCTACCCTCGCCCCCGCACCGCCACCATCTCGTACTCCTTCGCCGCCGCGTCCCCCGGCACCGCCACGGTCCCCCCACTCCGCACGAACCCCGCCTTGGCATAGAGCGCCTCGGCCCGCCCGTTCCGCTCGTGCACGTGCAGCCGCACCCGCTCGACCCGCGGCTCCGTCAGCCACCACGACCACTCCAGCGCCGCCCGGAGAAGCTCCTGCGCCACCCCGGTCCCCCGTGCCTCGGGACGCACGAAAACGCCCACCACGTGCACCTGGTCGACCTCCGGCGTACCACCGAACGCCGCCTGGTCCCCTGCCCGTTCGACGATCGCGGTGACGGACCCCACCCACCGCCCGTCCGGCGCCTCCGCGACGAACTGCCGCGCGTCACCGCCCTCGCCGACCCTGGCCGTACGCCCCTCCCAGAAGGAATCCGGCTCGGCCACGGCCTTCTCGTACGTCTCCATAAACGCGATCCCCGCCAGCGGATCCTGAAGCGCGGCAAGCCGCAGCTCCTTCGCCTCGGGCCACTCGCCGGCACGCACGGGCCGAATCACACAGTCCATCCAGCGATACTCGTCCGCCCCGACCTCCAGGCCAAGCGATTTAGGCGTCGTACCCGGGTACTACCCCCCGCGCCCCGCTCCCGCCCACGGTCGGACGCTGCGCCGCCGCCCGCTCCGTAGCGTCGATCCCATGACCAGCAGCCCAGAAAGCGGAATCGAAGCAGTCGGGCTCACCAAGCGGTACGGCGACAAGACCGTCGTCGACGACCTCACCTTCACCGTCCGCCCCGGCACCGTCACCGGCTTCCTCGGCCCCAACGGCGCCGGCAAATCCACCACCCTGCGCATGCTCCTCGGCCTGGACGCACCGACCCGCGGCCACTCGACCGTCGGCGGCCGCCCCTACGCCGCCCACGCCGCGCCGCTCCACCAGGTCGGCGCCGCCGGCTCCCCGTCCTGTGGTCCAAGGCAGCGGTCTTCGGCGCGGTCGCCTTCACCCTCACACTCATCACGGCCGTCGTCACCTTCCTGGCCGCCCAGCTCTTCCTCTCCGGCACCGACCAGGCCGCCTCGCTCGGCGATCCCGGCGTGACCCGCGCCCTGGCGGGCAGTGCGGCCGGCCTGACCCTCCTCGGCCTGATCGCACTCGGGCTCGGCGCGCTGCTGCGCTCGGTGCCGGGTGCCATCGGCGCGTTCATCGGCGGCGTCATGATCCTCCCGGAGGTGCTCGCCATGCTGCCGTACGACGTCGTGAGCGACGCCGTGGAGTACTTCCCGTCCAAGGGCGGTGGAGGCCCTCACCTCCGCACAGGCGATACCGGGGGCCGCGTCCCCCGGAGCCGCTCTGCTGGCCATGGTCCTGTGGGCGGCCGCGTCGCTGGCGATGGCAGGCGCGGTGCTGAAGCGCCGCGACGTATGAACTCCCCTCCACACGCCGCTCGTACGAGGATGAGCAGGTGACGCCCGCCCTGAAAGCCGGCCCGGACGCCCGCGACCAGGACTGGTCGCCGGGTGCTCCGGCTCTCACCCGGCGCATCCAGCGCCTCATACAGCGCATACGTGACTTCGACCGGCGCCGCCCGCTGGTCTGGGACCTGCTGCTGACCGGCTTCTTCGTGACGGCGGCGCTCATCGACTACGGCGAGGGCGGCTGGCAGACCATCGCGCACAACGCGAACCTGCCGGGCTGGCTGGTCTGTTCGATGAGCCTCGGCCTCTCGGTGCCGCTGCTGTGGCGGCGCCGCCACCCCCTGCCCGTCCTCACGGCGCTGTCACTGGTCGCGCTCGCCAACAGCCTCACCGGCGCCGTCCTGCAGGCGGCCCTGCTCCAGCTCTTCCCGCTCTTCAACATCGCGCTGCGCCTGCCGATCAGGACGCTGTGGTGGGCGGCGGCGCTGGTAATGGGGCCTTACGTCGCGGGCGCCATCCGCTTTCCGCCCGACGGCTGGGACGAGCAAGTCGTCCCCGGCATCTGGGCTGTCGGCCTCGTCGCCCTTCTCGGAATCGCGGTCCGCACCCGCAGGGACTACACAGAAGCACTGGTCGACCGCGCCCGTCGCCTGCAGGCGGAACGCGACCAGCAGGCCCAGCTCGCCGCCGCCGCCGAACGCACCCGTATCGCCCGCGAGATGCACGACATCATCGGCCACAACCTGTCGGTCATCACGGGCCTGGCGGACGGCGGCCGGTACGCGGCGGCCAAGTCCCCGGAGCGCGCGGTCCAGGCCCTCGACGCCATCAGTACGACGAGCCGCACGGCCCTGACGGAACTGCGTCGCGTCCTGGGCGTCCTGCGCGAGGACGCACCACCGCCGGCCGAACTCACCCCGCAGCCCACCCTCACGGACCTGGACCAGCTCATGGACGGCGTACGGGCCGCGGGCCTCCCCGTACACATGACGGTCCGCCGCCACCCCGACGCCGTACCTCCGGGACCTGGCCAACAGCTCACCGTCTACCGCGTCGTCCAGGAAGCCCTGACGAACACCCTCAAGCACGCGGGCCCCGACGCGACCGCGGAGGTCGATGTCACGTACACCCCCCACGCCGTGACCGCCACCGTCACCGACACGAGCAGCCGCACACCGTATCCCTCCCCCGAAGGCCGGGGCATCACGGGCATGCGCGAACGGACCGCCCTGTACGACGGCACTCTCGAAGCCGGCGCCCGGCCGACCGGCGGCTGGCGCATCCACCTGCATCTCCCCCGGAACGAGGACCCCGAGCCGTGACGACCGTGCTCATCACCGACGCCCAGCCCATGCAGCGCTTCGGCTTCCGCATGCTGCTCGAAAGCCAGGACGACATGACGGTCCTGGGCGAAGCCCCCAACGGGGCGGAGGCAGTGCGCCTGTCCTCCCAACTCCGCCCGGACGTCGTGCTGATGGACATCCGCATGCCCGGCCTGGACGGCATCGAGGCCACGCGCCGCATCGTCGCTGCGGGAGACCGTACGAAGGTCCTCATCATGACCACCTTCGACCTGGACGAGTACGCCTACGCCGGCCTGCGTGCCGGTGCCTCCGGCTTCCTCGGCCAGGGCTGGACCAACACCGAAATCGCGGAACGCCTGCACCTGGCGGAATCAACGGTGAAGACCCACGTCTCCCGAATCCTCGCGAAGACCGGCGCCCGGGACCGCGTCCAGGCGGTAATCCTGGCGTACGACGCAAAGCTGGTACGACCTGCCTGAGAACGCAGAAAAGCCCCGCACC